>JABGUA010000007.1 GCA_018646825.1 Piscirickettsiaceae bacterium | reverse complement strand
TTTTTCTGTTATTGGCTTTATTGTATTTACGCCATGTATCGGGCAGTTTCGCGATTCTTGATTTCCACACCGTTGCACTTACTTTGACGGAACAGACTTGGTTGTTTTTCGCGTTTTTGATTGCCTTTGCAGTCAAAGTGCCTATGTGGCCAGTCCATACTTGGCTACCTGATGCCCATGTTGAGGCACCAACGGGTGGCTCTGTTATTTTAGCGGCGATTACCTTGAAAATCGGTGGTTATGGCTTGTTGCGTTTTGCTTTGCCGATTACCCCCGATGCGGCAATGACATTTGATTGGTTCGTGATTGCTTTATCATTAATAGCCATTGTTTATATTGGCTTTGTCGCTTTAGTCCAATCTGATTTGAAGAAACTAATTGCCTATTCCAGTATTGCCCATATGGGGTTTGTCACCTTAGGTCTATTTGTTATTTTTGGTATTTTTGCCAATTCTTCGACCGGAAGTGGTGCAGTATTAGCGGTTGAAGGTGCGATGGTACAAATGGTGTCACATGGCTTTATTGCCGCGGCGATGTTCTTATGCGTTGGCGTCTTGTATGACCGAATGCATACCCGTGAAATTTCGGCTTATGGTGGTGTTATCAATACCATGCCGGTTTTTGCAGGTTTTTCTGTCTTTTTTGCAATGGCTAATGCCGGACTACCTGGCACATCGGGTTTTGTTGGTGAGTTTATGGTGATTTTGGCCGCGTTCCAAGCTAACTTTTGGTATGCCTTTTTAGCGGCGACGACATTGATTCTAGGTGCTGCTTATAGCTTGTGGATGATCAAGCGCGTTATCTTTGGTGAAGTCAGTAATGATAATGTGGCTGAACTACAAGATTTGAACCGACGTGAGTTTTGGATGTTGTCTGTACTGGCTATCATCGTGCTGATGACAGGACTCTGGCCCGCGCCGTTAATTGATGTAATGCATGCATCAGTTGAACATTTATTAACGCAAGTTTTGCAGTCGAAGCTGTAAGGATGAATGGACGATATGATGTTTGAAGTTGTTAATATGTCTTTTGCCTTACCAGAAATGTTTTTATTGGGCATGGCATGTACGATCTTATTAGTGGTGGCCTTCTTTAAGAAAACAGGCGCGAATTTGGCTTATATTTTGAGCCAAATCACGATGATTGCAGCAGCCGTGTTGGTTTATCTTGATATGGGTGGGTTAGAAGGTTTAGCTTTTAGTGATACTTATATTCGTGACGCCTTAAGCAATGTGCTCAAAATAGCGATATTTTTAATTAATATTGCAGTGTTGATGTATTCAACCTCTTACCTAAAAGCTCGTGAGCTGTTTAAAGGCGAATATTATGTGCTTGCCGTCTTTGCGACTTTAGGTATGTCAGTGATGGTGTCAGCCCATCATTTCTTGACGCTTTATCTTGGTTTGGAATTGATGTCGTTGTGCCTTTACGCAATGGTAGCGATGCACCGTGACTCCAAAGTCGCGACAGAGGCAGCGATGAAATACTTCATTTTAGGTGCTCTAGCATCCGGCATGTTGCTATATGGTATGTCAATTATTTATGGTGTGACGGGAAGTTTATCTATTTCAGCTGTCGCCGCGGCGATTCAGACGGGAAGTCTAGACAACACTGTATTGAGTTTTGGCTTGGTGTTCTTAGTGATTGGCGTCGGCTTTAAGTTGGGTGCTGTGCCATTTCATATGTGGTTACCTGATGTGTATCAGGGGGCACCAACTGCAATGACATTATTTATTGCAACAACACCAAAACTGGCGGCTTTTGCAATGATGATTCGGTTATTAGTCGAAGGCTTAGGTGACATACAACAATATTGGCAAGATATGCTGATCATGTTGTCGGTATTGTCGGTCATTTTAGGTAATGTGGTTGCGATTGCACAAACGAATATGAAACGGATGTTGGCTTATTCGACGATTTCTCATGTGGGTTTTATCCTGCTCGGTATTATTTCGGGAACTGAAGCCGGTTATGCCGGGTCTTTATTCTATGCTTTGACCTACACGCTGATGACATTGGCTGCATTTGGGATGATTATTCTAATGAGTCGTCGTGGTTTTGAAGCAGAAGAAATTAGCGACTATAAAGGCTTAAGTCAGCGCCACCCTTGGTTTGCACTAATGATGCTGATTGTGATGTTCTCAATGGCTGGCATCCCACCTTTAGTCGGTTTTTATGCGAAATTGGCAGTGATTAAGTCTATCGTTGATGTTGAATTGATGTCGGTGGCCATTTTGGTTGTGTTGATGTCAGTGATTGGTGCGTTTTATTATTTACGGGTAATTAAAGTGATGTATTTTGATAAGGCGGATGAAGCTTATGAAATTGATGCCCCAACGGATATGAGAATTATGGTGAGTGCAAATGCTATGGCTGTATTAGGACTGGGAATTTTCCCTGGAGCCTTAATGGCGCTATGTGCGAGTGTGTTCTCTTAATTATGATGACACCTTTAATTTTAATTTTAGTTATCTTAATAATTGCCAATGTCCCTTGGTTTACCGAACGTTTATTTTTAGCCTTTCAGATGGAAAAGGGTAAATCTTGGGCTTGGCGCTTGTTGGAATTACTTGTTTTTTACTTTTTGAGTTTGGTCATTGCGATCATGTCAGAGATGCAATATTCTGGCGACGTCCACCCACAACAATGGGAATTTTTTGCCACGACATTTTGTGCCTTTTTAGTGTTGTCGGTACCTGGCCTGATTTATCGTTATCAATGGTTACCATTAACTCGAAAGTAAGCCGGTTAGTTAGCAATCAGATATAGATTGCGCATCTAGATTTAAATTTACTCCCTAATTTGATTGATTTAATGTCTAAATCACCGTGATTTGTCGGTTATAGGCTATTAATCTCTTTTATCAGTGCATCAAAAATTAAACTAGTATAAAATCCTCTGGTTTATCTTCGTGTTAACACACATTTATTACTTTTTAGAGACAGGAAAATGGCCGCCGATTTATCTAAGTATAGAAACATTGGGATCTTTGCTCACGTTGACGCGGGTAAAACCACAACAACGGAACGCATCTTAAAACTCACCGGTAAGATTCATAAAACGGGTGAAGTGCATGATGGTGAAGCAACGACTGACTTCATGGAACAAGAGCAAGAGCGCGGGATTACTATCCAATCAGCAGCAACAAGCTGTGAATGGAATGGTCATCGCTTGAATGTTATCGATACACCAGGACACGTTGACTTCACGATAGAAGTTTACCGTTCTTTAAAAGTACTTGATGGTGGTGTTGGTGTTTTCTGTGGTAGCGGTGGTGTTGAGCCTCAATCTGAAACAAACTGGCGCTATGCGAATGATTCTGAAGTGTCTCGTATTATATTCGTTAATAAATTAGACCGTATGGGCGCTGATTTTTACCGTGTTGTAAAACAAGTTGAAGATGTTTTAGGTGCACATCCGTTGGTGATGGTTTTGCCAATTGGTATTGAAGATGATTTCGTAGGCTGTGTAGACTTATTAACACGCAAAGCTTGGATATGGGATAACGAAGAAGATACAACCGCTTTCCGCATCGAAGAGCCACCTGCCGATATGGCGGATAAAGTTGAAGAGTATCGTGAGCTATTAGTTGAAACAGCACTAGAACAAGATGATGTGTTGATGGAAGCCTATCTTGAAGGTGAAGAACCTTCGATTGAAGATCTTCATAAATGTATTCGTAAGGGTACATTAACAATGGATTTCTTCCCAACCTACTGTGGTTCTGCCTTTAAAGATAAAGGTGTTCAAATGGTATTGGATGCGGTTGTGGCTTACTTGCCAACACCAACAGAGGTTGACCCACAACCTGAAGTGGATGAGGAAGGTGAAGAAACGGGCGAGTTCGCCATCGTTACACCTGATGCACCATTACGTGCATTGGCATTCAAAATTATGGATGACCGCTTTGGTGCTTTAACGTTTATCCGTATCTACTCTGGTGTTTTAAATAAAGGTGATACAGTTTTAAATACCTTTACTGGTAAGACTGAGCGTGTTGGCCGTATGGTTGAAATGCATGCAGATGATCGTACAGAACTAAACTCAGCTCAAGCGGGCGATATTATCGCTGTTGTGGGTATGAAAGACGTACAAACGGGTCACACATTATGTGATCCAAAGAAACCAGCTACTTTAGAGCCTATGGTATTCCCAGATCCTGTTATTTCGATTGCCATTTCACCGAAAGATAAAGGTGGCTCTGAAAAAATGGGTATCGCACTCGGTAAGATGATTAAAGAAGATCCTTCTTTCCGAGTCGAAACAGACCAAGAAAGTGGTGAAACTATCATTAAAGGGATGGGCGAGCTTCATTTAGATATCAAAGTAGATATTCTAAACCGTACTCACGGTGTTGATGTGACTGTTGGTGAACCACAAGTGGCTTACCGTGAAACGATTACACAGCGTATTGAAGACAGCTACACACATAAGAAACAATCGGGTGGTTCAGGTCAGTTCGGTAAGATTGATTACATCATTGAGCCAGGCGAAACTGGTTCAGGATTTATCTTCGAATCAACTGTCACCGGTGGTTCGGTACCACGCGAGTTCTGGTCTGCAGTAGAGACAGGTTTCAAGAAAATGATGGATCGTGGTGTCTTAGCAGGCTACCCATGTTTAGACTTTAAAGTTAATTTGTACGATGGTGGTTTCCATGCGGTGGATTCATCTGCCGTTGCGTTTGAGTTAGCTGCGATGGCGGCTTACCGTCAATCAATGCCAAAAGCGGGTCCGCAATTGATGGAACCGATTATGAAGGTCGACGTTTTTACACCTGAAGATCATGTTGGTGATGTGATTGGCGATTTGAATCGTCGTCGCGGTATGATTAAATCACAAGATGCAAATCCAACCGGTGTACGTATCAATGGTGAAGTGCCACTAAGCGAAATGTTTGGTTACATCGGTTCATTACGTACAATGACATCTGGTCGTGGTCAGTTCTCTATGGAATTTTTGCATTATAGTGCATGCCCACGTAATGTGGCTGAAGAAGTGATTAAAGATGCGAAACAACGTGAAGCAGATGCGAAGAAGTAGCCTTTAGATTTAGATCGGGTTAAGTAAAAAGGGGGCTGATTCTATCAACCCCCTTTTTTCGATCTACTTTGAAAGCTTGCAGAGAAGCTAATTGAGATATACTCTGTAAGTCTTAAGTGCATCTTAATGATAAGCTTGATGTTATGAATAACATAAGTTCAAAATCTGTTTGTGTAATAGTGATAGCAAAAACAGAATACTATTTTTCACTATGAGATAAAGAGGTTAGTATGAGTACAGGTACAGTAAAGTGGTTTAATGCAGATAAAGGTTTCGGTTTTATTACACCAGAAGATGGTAGTAAAGATTTATTTGTTCATCACTCAGAAATTCAAGCAGATGGCGGATACGCTACATTGAATGATGGTCAAGCAGTTGAATTTGAAGTGGGTGAAGGCCAGAAAGGCCCTTGCGAAAACAAAGTTCGCGCTGTTTAAGTAAAAGAATAGACAATACGAGGAAGAAGCGAAAGATAATCGCTGATTTTAAGTTGAGTTAACAAAAAGGGCTGATTTTTATCAGCCCTTTTTTTGTGTGAGCAATTAATAAACAGTAGATGTTTTCGAACTCGTCATATAGTATTTGAAATATTATCGGGTAAATATATTCTTTATTTTAGGGAGGAGAGCATTTGGACTAATCTATAAAAACTAGCGAATTAATATCTTTATGGGCTAATATTTTATGGATTACGTGGCAAAGTTCTGTCCGATAACTGCTGGATTAAAAAAATAGGGATTAGGGGAAAGAGATGGCATTCAAGTCAAAAGTAAAGCAGGTAGTATGTAGCTTAGACAAGTTTTCTCCTTATCCAGTCTTTTATCAGTTTATTATGTCAAAAGCAGAAATATCTATTTTCGATGAGGCTATAAAAAACTCCCAACATTACTTAGAGTTTGGATTAGGAGGGAGTACAATTCGAGCAATTCAGAGATCGAAAGCAAAAATATATACGGTTGAGTCAAGTTTTTGCTGGTTAGCGTATATGCGCCGGTATATGATTGCTAGATTTTTTGAAGGGAAATGCCTGCATATACATTCGGTAAATATTGGCCCTACTCGGGACTGGGGCTTCCCGGATAATGATAATGATATTTTTGAGGCTTATTCATCAAGTATTTTTCATGTTATTGACCCAGAACTGGTCGATTTAGCACTTGTTGACGGAAGGTTCAGGGTCGCATGTACATTAAAAATAATTATGTCATGTTGTGAAAATAGTAATTTGAAAATCTTAATCCATGATTTTTGGAATCGTGAGCAATATCATATTTTGTTGAAGTATCTGGATACTGTACAGAAGGTTGACACGATAGGACTTTTTTCTATCAAGAAGAGTATAGATATGAAGCAGGTGGAAAAAGATTATGGTGCTTATAAATTTGATCCGCAGTGAAAATGATGACGTTTAATTAGTTTTTAGAGCAGATAATTACTAAGGAGTTAATTTCAATAAATTTTGTGGGCTGTTTTTTTGCGGTTTATTATAGTCGCATCGTTTGTACCAGTTAAGAAAAGGCTATTATTTTTAAATCTGGTGGTTAATTCGTGGGGCTTAATGTTGCCTTGTAATATTCGAGTAGATGCGGCTTAGCATGTATGTGACATGGTCGTGAAGGATGCTTATTTCAGCGTGCAAATTTTAGAATATAGCCTTTGAATTCTTGGTCGAGATAGTCCTCGGTCTGACTTGGTTTGTGGTGAGAAGAAGTAAACCCGAGTTGTTGCATCCGTGCGCTTAATTTATTTTTTCTTCCTCTACCAGGGTCAACGATAATCACTTCGCAGTTCGGTTTTGAGTGCGTATTGATGAAGTTGGCGAGTAACTCGATATGATTGTCCTCATACAATAGGTCGCTGCCAATAATAAGGTCAAAAAGGCCAAGGGCATCTCCTGTTTCTGCCCAATCAACTTGTTCAAAGGCAATGGTACTATTTTCATTAAGTTCGGTGTTTCGTTGTAAAAATTTTTGTGCCTCTGGGTGATAATCGGTTGCCGTAATATCATCAGATTGCTTATTTAAGAGCAAACTGGACAGGGCTATACCACAACCGACTTCCAGCATCCTTTTTGTGCTAGTTTCGTACTTAGAAATATAGTGAGCAAGAACTAAACTTGACGGCCAAATTACACCAAACATAGGCCAAGATGCCGAGCATATACCTAATTTTTCGGCAATCGCTTTAGGATCATGAAATTCTTGTTTATTGCGCAGCGTACATAAATGGATATCCATTTTCTCAAACTCAACGGTTTGGTAGCGTAAGCGTAGTGCTGTCATTATGTGGCCTCTAATTTTTCGGCGCTGAGCCGACTATCGAAGATAGATAAATGACAAAACGAGGACGCCTTCTATGGTATAGCCTTGGGTTAATAAGGCAATATATTTAGCAAATCAATTAAACAAACGTGAGCGCCTTTTTTCATAAAATGTTCTTTATAGATGAAATTTAGTCCTATATTGAGATTACTTAATGTGATTATTGTTATTCTATAACCCTTTTCATACTTCAAAAGATAAATATTAACTATGGCTATGATCGACATTTCTTCATTAGAGTGGTTTCTGATTGCAATTAATATTGGTTTATTCATTTTTGCAGGTGAAATAGTTGATAAATTAACGCCTAAACAGGAGGGTCAACAGAGCAAACAAGTCCATTTATTACGGGTTATCAATATCGTTATTATTGGTTTGATCCTGTATAAGGCAATCGTGGCACCGGCGATTGAAGAGAACTGGTTGAGTAAGGCGTTAACCGTGTTGTTAATCAGTTATGTGTTCTTTATGGTGTTTAAAATTTATAGTTATTTCATGCATAGCCGCTATGGAAAACAACACGAAACAGATTCGGGGATACGAATTTCGGAGACGTATAACTCTCGTGGGTTAGTTGTTTTCGGTGGTGTTTTCCTCTTTATTATCTGGTTGATTAGTTGTATTCAGCTATTGGGTTTTGAGAGTGTGTTACAAGCAGGTGGTGTGCTTGGTTTTGTTGGCGTTATGTTGGCGCTAACCCAAGCAGCATGGGCACCAGATATTATCAATGGTCTGATTATTTTAAATACTAAAATGGTCGAAGAAGGCGATATTCTCCAAATAACCCAGGATGGCAAACAAATTTATGCCAATGTATATAAAACGAGAATGTTACATACTGAGTTTCTGGATATGAGTAATAATCATCGGATGATGATTAAGAATAGCCAGCTTCGAGGGTTATTCTTACAAAATTTAAGTAAGTTTGCTTCTGCGAAGGGCTTACGCGAAAGCCTAACATTTAATATTGGTTATGATGTCTCACCTAAGGTTGTGAGAAGTTTCTTTGCACAGGTCGAGGATCTGCTGAGAGAGGAATACCAGGAGCATTATGAATCTCAGCACCCGATAGAGGTGGTGATTGATGACACGGGAGACCATGCAGTTAAATGGACCGTATTTTTCTATACCAAAGATATTAAGCAGTTGTTAAAAACACGGCAAGTATTTCGAGAGGTGATTTTGAATTTGTCTATTGCTGAGGTGATAAGCTTGGCGACACCATTAACACATGTCATGAACAATGTATCACCTAAAAAAGAGTTGGTTTGAAAATGCAGTATAGCGAAGAAGACTTAAATAGGGCTGTAAAAGAAGGTATTTTTTCAGCTGCAGCAGTTGATGAATTTCGAGGTCAAGTGGCTTCTGCTACTGATTCTCCGGCAGCAGATGAGGAACATTTTAAGTTAATTGGTGGGTTTAATGATATTTTTATTGTCATTGCCTGTGGCCTTTTGTTGTTTTCTTCTTTTTCGGTTTTAGAAGGGGTTAATACCAGCTTAGGTTATTTAGTGTTTGCTTTGTTATCCTGGGGGTTGGCTGAGTTTTTCGTACTGAAAAGAAAAATGGCTTTACCAGCCATCATGCTGCTAATTGCCTTTGTCGGCAGCATTACCGGTTTATCACATTCACTGCTTTCGCTTGAGACAGAGTCGGGTGCTATGTTGGCGGCGACCCTATCTGTCATAGCAGCATTTGTCCATTGGCAACGGTTCAGCGTTCCGATCACCGTTGCGGTGGCGGTGGCGGCATCGGTGGGTTTGATTATTTCATCATTAATCACTGTTTTTCCAGATATGGATAGTTGGTTATCACCCGTGTTATTCATATGTGGCATATTGGTTTTTGCATTCGCGATGCGTTGGGATTCATCTGATAGGACGCGCGTTAACTATCGTTCTGATGTTGCTTTCTGGATCCATCTTTTGGCAGCACCACTGATTATTCACCCTATTTTCACCGGTTTGGATATATTAGATGGTGAACAAGGTCTATGGCGTATGGGGTTGGTGATATTGTTGTATTTATTACTGACTTTTATATCGGTTTGTATCGATAGGCGCGTGTTTATGGTGTCGTCTTTGATTTATGTTATTTATGCTTTATCTGGTCTTATAGATCGTTATGGCATGGTCGGGTCAAGCTTTGCGTTTACCGGTGTCTTTATGGGGGCAATGTTATTGTTATTATCGGCTTATTGGCAACCGGTGAGAAAGCTTCTAGTTAGCCACTTACCTAGTTCAATTCAGTCATCTCTTCCAAAGGTTAAATACACTTAGAGAATAGGAAAGGAATAGCATCTATTAATCGTTATTTTGAATTATTATGATTTAAACAATCAGTTTTGCAGGTTATTGTTATTGCGTAATACTGTAGTTGTACTTTGATTACTTCAACAGGAGATAGAATAATGAGTGATATTAGCAAATGCCCAGTGATGGGACATGGACATCAAGCGGCGGGTGGTGGTACTTCGAATAGTGATTGGTGGCCAAACCAATTAAAACTTAATATCCTGCATCAACATTCTGCAAAGTCTAATCCTCTAGAGGATGACTTTAATTATGCCGATGCTTTTAATGCTTTGGATTTAGATGCCATTAAGCAAGATATTAAAACTTTAATGACAGACTCACAATCCTGGTGGCCTGCAGATTATGGTCATTATGGTCCTTTGTTTGTGCGGATGGCGTGGCATGCAGCGGGTACCTATCGTACGAGTGATGGTCGTGGTGGAGCGGGGACTGGTAATCAACGTTTTGCACCAATTAATAGTTGGCCGGACAATGTGAACCTAGATAAAGCACGGACCTTGTTATGGCCGATTAAACAAAAATATGGTGATAGCATTTCATGGGCAGATTTATTGGTCTTGACGGGCAATTGTGCAATTGAGTCAATGGGTTTAGAGACATTTGGCTTTGCTGGTGGCCGTGAAGATATCTGGGAGCCAGAGCAAGATATTTATTGGGGTGCTGAACGAGCGTGGTTAGATGACCAACGGTACTCGGGTGAACGTGATCTTGAAAATCCGCTTGCAGCTGTGCAGATGGGATTGATTTATGTGAACCCAGAAGGCCCGAATGGCAACCCTGATCCTGCTGCTTCAGCAATTGATATTCGAGAGACTTTTGCTCGTATGGCGATGAATGATGAAGAAACGGTGGCTTTGGTCGCTGGTGGCCATACTTTCGGGAAATGTCACGGTGCTGGCGATGCGGATGCACATGTTGGCCCTGAACCTGAAGCCGCGGGTATTGAAGAGCAAGGCTTAGGTTGGAAGAGTAGCTTTGGAACCGGTGTCGGAGTTGATACGATTAGTAGTGGTATTGAGGGGGCATGGACTGCGAACCCGATTCAGTGGGATAACGGCTATTTTGATCTACTTTTAGGCTATGAGTGGGAATTAACAAAAAGCCCTGCTGGTGCGCATCAATGGATACCGACCGGTGGTGCAGCTAGTGATGCCGTACCTGATGCTCATGATCCTTCAAGACGCCATGCGCCTATTATGACAACGGCAGATATGGCACTTCGGGTTGATCCGGTTTATGAAGCAATTTCTCGTCGCTTTCATGAGAACCCTGATCTGTTCGCTGATGCATTTGCGCGAGCTTGGTTCAAGTTGACACATCGTGATATGGGACCACGGGCACGTTATTTAGGGAAGGAGGTGCCTGAAGAAGAAATGATATGGCAGGATCCTGTTCCTGCGGTCACGCATGATTTAGTTGATGAGCAAGATATAGTTGATATCAAAGCAGGTATTGCTTCTTCCGGATTAACGGTATCGCAACTTGTTTCAACCGCGTGGGCATCTGCATCGACATTTCGTGGTTCCGATATGAGAGGAGGGGCCAACGGGGCACGTGTTCGTCTTGCACCTCAGAAAGATTGGGAGGCGAATAACCCTGATCAGTTAGCAACAGTTTTAAATGTGTTGGAAGCGATTCAACAGGCTTATAACCGTGCTGCCGATGATGGCAAAGCGATATCATTAGCGGATGTGATTGTATTAGCTGGTGGTGTGGGCATTGAGCTTGCTGCAAGACAAATGGGTAGTGAAGTTGTCGTGCCATTTACGCCGGGACGGACTGATGCAACACAAGACCAGACAGATGTTGAATCAGTCGGTGTACTTGAGCCTGAAGCGGATGGTTTCCGTAATTATATGAAAGCCAAATACAGGGTATCGGCAGAAGAGATGTTGGTTGATAAAGCACAGTTATTGACGTTGACAGCACCTGAGATGACGGTATTAGTTGGCGGACTACGTGTTTTGAATACGAATGTTGGTCAGTCTCAGCATGGTGTGTTCACGCATAGACCTGAAACATTAACGAATGATTTCTTTGTCAATTTACTTGATATGGCAACGACATGGAAAGCGGTATCGCAAGATGATGATGTGTTTGAAGGTCGTGATAGAGCAACAGGTCAGCTTAAATGGATTGGCTCGCGTGTTGATTTAATTTTTGGCTCTAATTCTCAGCTTCGTGCTTTGGCCGAAGTGTATGGTTGTGAAGATTCACAGCCACGATTTGAGAAAGACTTTGTTACTGCATGGGTCAAAGTGATGGAGTTGGATCGCTTTGATTTAGCTTAGGCGCGCGCTTTTTCACCATTTAGTGATTTTAAAGCCCAACCTTTTTATGAAGGGTTGGGCTTTTTATTGTATTTAGGCTAACTATTTTGTAATTGATCTTTAGTGAGGGTGGCTAAGATTTTTTGCATATCTTCTGGCATGTCAACTTGCCAAGAGACGTCTTGCTCTGTTCTTGGATGAACAAAGCCGAGCAAACCAGCATGTAAGGCTTGTCGTTTAAAAGCCTGCAATGCTTGTTGGCATTCTTCCGTTGCCCCTTTTGGTAATCGTAATCTACCTCCGTATGCAGGATCGCCTAATAGGGGATAACGGATATGGGCCATATGAACTCGAATTTGATGGGTACGGCCTGTTTCTAATTTACAGCGAATATGCGTATGGGCACGAAAGCGTTGATCAACACGGTAATGTGTAACTGCAGGCTTCCCTGAGCCAATCACAGTCATCCGCTTTCGTTCTATTGGGTGACGGCCGACGGGTTCGTCGACTGTACCACCGGCTGTCATTACACCCATGGCGATGGCTTGGTATTCTCGTTGTACTGTCCGTTCTTGCAGTTGTGAAACTAGGCTATTATGCGCTTGTAAGGTTTTGGCGATCATTAATAGGCCTGTGGTGCCTTTATCAATACGATGCACAATGCCGGCTCTTGGGATAGCTTCTAGTTCTGGCACATGATGGAGGAGAGCATTGAGTAAGGTCCCTTGATGATTACCAGCACCGGGGTGAACGACCATGCCGGCGGGTTTGTTGATAAGAAGGACATCTTGGTCTTCATGAATGATATCAAGTTGAATCGCTTCGGCGGTCCAGCTTTCATCAATGATTTCAATTTCGGCATTAATCTCGATGCGTTCCCCGCCAATTACTTTATCTCTAGGCTTTAGGATGTGTTGATCGACATGAACGTGACCGGCTTTTATCCATTTGGTAATTTGGCCCCTAGAGTAATCTGAAAATAATTGGGCGAGGGCTTGGTCAAGTCGGAGACCGGCACAGTCATCTGGAATTGTACCTTGTAATTCTAATTTGTTTGTCATGATATTTTGGAAAAATAAAACAGGAAAAGAGTATAGCTCAGACGGAGAGTTGGGGTTGGATTGTCTTTGTCTTAATGCGCTAATCACTTGTTTGAACAGCTATTTCTCGTCGCCTGTTGTAGTTTTGATACAGATTGTGACGGCCGATAGATATGGCTCTTTAAGTATTGCATTTTTAATAATATGCTGATAGGGTGACAAATCAGTTGATTTTGTAATCAACCGAAGGCTGCATGACCTATGACGGTTTGCTGTCTATGTCTAAATTAAAACGAAGTGAGTTTTTATGTCTGAGCGTGTAGTTGGAAGTGTCAAATGGTTTGACGCAGCAAAAGGTTTTGGTTTTTTAGAACGTGAGGGTGGCGATGATGTTTTTGTCCATTTTCGTGCAATTCAAGGTGATGGATTCAAAACCTTAGATGAAGGCCAACAAGTAGAGTTCACTGTCACGAAAGGTGATAAGGGCTGGCAAGCAGAAGATGTAGTAGCCGTTACCAGCTAGTTCGTCCCATTGCTTGGCTGACATGAAGGGCAATAATAGGTTGCCCTTTGAGTTTCTTTATAATGTTCAATTTTGTTTCCGCAACGGAGACAAGCTTCGTCTTTACGCCCGTAGACATTGAGTTGCTGTGCAAAATAGCCTGGTTTACCATCACTTTTAGTAAAATCTTTTAAGCTCGTCCCGCCGGCTTTGATGGCTTTATTGAGTACACTTTTAATCTGTTCTGATAATTCTTTACACTGACGTTTGGTTAAATTCTGTGCGATGGTTTTAGGATAAATCTTCGATAGAAATAGACTTTCATTGGCATAAATATTCCCGACACCCACAACGATCTGACCGTTCATGATGAAGGTTTTGACACTACATCGTTTGGTTTGTGCCTGCTGGTATAGGTATTCTGCATCAAAACCTTTTAATAAGGGTTCTGGTCCGAGGTGGGCAATAAGCTTATGTTCTTTAATGGCTTTATCTGTCCATAAAATGGCACCAAAACGACGGGGATCGGTGTAGCGCAGTAGGTAGCCATTATCGAGTGTTATATCGACATGGTCATGTTTTTCAGGGTTACGCTGTTCGATTTTCTCTAATATTCTTAAACTACCCGACATACCCAGATGGATCATTAAGGTGCCAGTATCGCATTGAATTAGGAGATATTTTGCTCTACGTTTAACAGTGTGGATAGTTTGTCGTGTGAGTATTTCTGCCAGCTCAGTGTCAATAGGCCAACGTAGTGAATGATTTCGGACAATAACGTGCGTGATTGTTGCTTTTTCTAGGTAAGGTTGAATACCTTTGCGGGTAGTCTCGACTTCAGGTAACTCAGGCATTGGCTTACTCTTACGTTATTGATCTTGTGTTGGTAATAATAATGTTTGGGCTAAGGCTTTTGGAAATTGATAGGCAAGTTTTGTTTTTTCATCGACGATAAAAAAACTTGTGTCATCAAGGTGTAAGTTTAGTTTCATGTCATCTAACTGATTATTAATAGTTAACTGAACTTGAAAAGGCGAAGGCTTAAATTTTGAAGCAATGGTATTGAGTGGTAGCACTTGTAATGCTCGGGCATGATTCCAGTTATCAATAAGCTCTACCAATTTATCCATGGCGATGTCTTGTTCAGTTTGCCATTGGCCCTTCACGAGATTGATTGTGATTGTCTGTTTTGAGAGCATTCCCTCATCGTAAAGCGGCAGTTTTATTGAAGTAATCTTTTGTTCTTTCAGGATTAAGCGGTTATCAATAAAGCTGCTAGCATTAGTATTAAGTAGCGGGCTGACAGTGTCTTCTAGCAGATAGATGATGCCATTATGTAAGACATAGCGCTGTTGACTTATAGGCTCAATATTGCCAAAGATAAATTTTTTCTGTCCTAATGTCAGGCTTGTACTGTCGCCAGTTAAACCAAAGTGGCTAAGGTCTTGACCTTCAGTGGTGGTTTGTTGTCGATCTGTCTTTATTGTTAATAGTGATAATAACAAGTTAACTCTTGTCGTGTTAGCGCGAGCAGCTAATGGGGCAGAGAGCTGCCATTGTCCAGCTGTTTTATTCAGGATAATATTTTCTCGGCTGGCTTGTGAAATGACGATATATTCAACAGCCTTATTATCGGTATGGGTTAATTGATTGTTTGGGTCGTTAGAGTCTGAACTGATGTTGTTAAACCAGTACAGGCCGATTAGTAGGAAGATTAAGCCAAGATTGATGAAGTAGCTTGTTTTCATTGTTTACGGCGATACCACCAGAGGCTGAGTCCAATGATCAGTAGTGTTGACGGTACTACGACAAGAAAGCCAAGGCCAATGAAGAGAGCGGCCATTTTGTCTAGTTCTAGCTGTTTATCAACGGTTGTCTTGGCGGGGATAACGATGAGATTATCGTCTTCAGTTAACCAATTAACAACGGCTAGCCCGAGTTCTAAATTAGCAGCGTTACCGATAAAGCTATTCGATAAAAAGTCGCCATCGCCAATGACGACAATGCGTTGTTGTTTGTCTTTCCCCGATGGGCTAGATGTCAGTAAATAACCAAGGTTAAGCGGCCCTGCGGTGTCCCTGCCTTCTTGAAACTGTGCTTTTAAGCTAGGAACAATGTCACTCCAAACATTAGTGGGTGTGGAGAGCAATGCTTGATATTGCCAAGGACTTTGTCCGTTTCTCGGCTCGATGGCGACGGCTTTGGGGAAAAGCGTGACACTTGATGTAGCTTGCCCGATAGGATGGTTGGCGTAATCTGTCACTAAGGCAAAATGCGGATCAGGAATGCCGAGTGCAGCAGCATTGGGGTCGATTACGGTTCCTGGAATCATGTCGAGTCCGAGGTATTCGGCCAATGATACGAGCGGTGGGCTATCACTTGGTTCCGTTAGCCAAAGTAGGTTTCCACCTGTATCGAGGTAGTCTTTCAGAATAGCAATCTCACCTGGCAACCAAGGTTTTTCTGAGCTGGCAATGATCACGGCGGCTGTATTCCGTGGTATTTGCTGATGCTCGACTAAGTTGAGTGTTTTGGTTTTGAAGCCTTTTTGTTTTAGCGTACTGGTCCATGTGCTTAGATTAAAATTGGCCTGGTGGTCGGGTCTACGTTCGCCATGCCCTTCAATAAAAACGAGCCATTTGTCTTGTTCTCTTGAGACAGAAATAAGGGCATTGGTGAGTGATTGCTCTGATAAATCAAAGACACGTTTTTGCTGGTTACCCAGAGAGACGACCATTTCTCCCTGTTGCTGGATGTTGAGCTCACGCACGATTTCAGGTGAAAAGTCTGGATCGATATAATGGATGGTGAGTGTTGGCTGATGTTTTTTATAACGGTTTAATAACGTGGTTAGTACAGGTTTATATTCACTGTTGCTACTAACAAAAGCTTGAATAGTAATAGGCTTGTCGAGCTGTTTTAGAAAGGCCGTTGTTGTTTCAGATAAGCTGTGGCGCTGACTACTTGTCCAGTCCATTTGACTATTGGTTTTGAGTGAAAGCTGGGCGAGTAAGATAACGAGGCCAATCATGAGCAGGTAGAACACAGCACTTTGTATTTTTAGTTGACGATGGGTTTTAGTATTTATTTTCATGCTAACTGAGACGTTCTGCGTTGATACGGTGAATGGTTAGCGTCAGGAAAAACATGATGATTATGCCGTAATAAGCGATATCTTTGCTCTGGATATCTCCTTGAAGAATGGGCTGGAAATGGCTTAATAATGACAACCAACTGAGTAAAGTTGATTCACCGGTATTACCTGCCCAGTCAATAATCCAAAGTAGAAATAATAAGCTAAAGGTGCTGATGGCAGCAATCGTTGGCTGTTTGGTTAATGAAGACAAAAATAGGCCAATCGCTGTAAAGCTTGCGACTAAGAGGAGAAGGCCAAATAATCCTGATGCTAGGGCTGTGAAATCCAGAGTCGTACCTGCGGATAGTGAAAGTGGCATGAAGGTGATTAAGATAAGTAAAATCAAGAAGAACCCAAGTGTTCCAAAGTATTTTCCTAATATGATCTGTGTGGCTGATAGGGGTGCAGAGAGTAATAAAGGGAAGCTCTCATTGCGTCGTTCTTCTGCAATTAAACGCATCGTAATGAGTGGTGTTAATAATAATAAGATGGTCGCTGCATTATTAAACAAGGGTAAGACGACGAGTTCAGTGACACCCGGTGCACCTGGGATAGCAGCGATTTTGCCTTGAATTTGCATGAAATAATCAATATGGGTCAAGAACAAATAGGCAAGGATAAGTTGGCTTAATGCCAGGATAAGCCAAGCTAGAGGCGATAAAAACAGCCGGTACAATTCATGGCGAGCTAAGGAGAGCATTAAACTTTATCTCCTTTCTGCTCGTCTTCTTGTCGAATGATATTCATAAAAACATCTTCTAGAGAATGTTGTTCTGGGCTAAGCGATGTGAGTTGCCATTGTTGTGTAATGGCTGACTTGAGCAGAGCTTGAGTTGGGTTATGTTCGGGCTGGTATTGTATTTTAAAACGAGAGTCGGATAATGCCGTGACGATATTAACGCCGTGTAACTGTTCTAATATTTCAAGACTGGGTGCTGATTCAAGGGTCACGAGTAAACTTGATGATTTCATTTGCTGCTGTAAAGCTTGTGTTGTGTCGTTGAAAACCAATGACCCTTGGTTAATGATTTTGACGCGATCACAGAGCATTTCTACTTCCGGTAGGATGTGGGTAGATAAAATGACACTGTGCTCTTGAGCAATCTCTTTGATGAGCTTGCGAATTTCTCTTATTTGGATAGGATCTAGGCCAGATGTGGGTTCATCTAGAATGACAATTTCAGCATTTCG
>JABGUA010000008.1 GCA_018646825.1 Piscirickettsiaceae bacterium | reverse complement strand
CGACCAGTTAGGATGTGCAACCGCTTGTTCAGGGGTCACATTTTCAAGATCCTCTGGTGCGTAATCTCTAAATGGGCCACCCGAGGCCGTTAAAACGATACGTCTAATACCTTTACCATCATAATGATATTGTTGCTTTTTACCGACGGGAAGGCACTGCCATATTGCATTATGCTCACTGTCTACCGGCAGTAATGTCGCCCCATTTTTTTCAACAGCACGCATCAATAAATTGCCACTCATTACTAAGGCTTCTTTATTCGCTAATAGAATATGTTTACCTGCTTCAGCTGCAGAGAGTGTCGGCAATAGACCCGCCGCCCCGACTATCGCAGCAACAACATAATCAACTGTTTCATGCTCCGCAACTTGACGTAAAGCCGCTTCACCCGCTAATACTTCTATGCTTAAATTTGTTGCTTTTATTTTTGCCTCAAGCCGTTCTGCACATGCTTCATCTAACATAACAGCAACCGTAGGCTCGAACTGTCTGCACTGATCAAATAACTTATCAACTGAGCGGTTCGCTGTTAAGGCGTACACTTGATATTGTTCAGGATGACGAGCCAAAACATCGAGCGTGCTGACACCAATCGATCCTGTTGAACCCAACAAGGTGACTAATTGCACTTTATATTGCCCCAAGCAGAATTAAACCAGCAACAAAAACAGGAATCGCCGCAATTAGACTATCAATACGATCTAAAATACCACCATGCCCGGGTAATAAATTGCCACTATCTTTAACGTTATAGCTACGTTTAAATAGGCTTTCAAATAAATCACCGATGATGGAAATCATGACAGTAAACAGAGTAAGCAGTAACCAAATTAATAAGGATAAATCACCATTAATTCCGACACCATAAGCAATCAATGCCCATAGGCTAGTTAACGCTATAGCCCCCCAGACGCCTTGCCATGTTTTATTTGGGCTAACCGCTTTAGCTAATGGCGTCTTTCCCCATCTTTTCCCAGCAAAATATCCTCCCGTATCCGCTAACCAAACTGAAACCAAAACATATAATAATTGTTCAGGTCCAAGCGGTGTCTGGTGTAGTGTTAGTACAGAGATCCAGAATAATGTTAGTAGGACAATGGTACATGCGATGCCAAAACGGCTGTGTCTAAATAAGGCTGCTAAATCTTGGGGCAAACCAAGATGGCCATATTTCAAAATCAATCTTGTTGCAGTTAGCCAGAGTCCCAGTGCCAATATCATCAACAGTATTTCGGGTAAATACATACTCACTATTAAAGCTAAAAACAAGCCAATTATCCATGTCACTCTTTTAGCAATATCGTGAATGCCAATGATGCTTAGCCATTCCCATGCTGCTAATACCGCTACTAGACTTACAAACCATTGTAATTGGCTTGTTTCTAATTTAAGAATTCCTAATACCACCAGTGGAATTAATATTGCCGCTGTTATTAATCGTTGCTTAAGCATTCTTATCGTCTTGTAATTGTTCTGATGTTTTGCCGAAGCGACGTTCGCGTTGTGCGAATGAATTAATCGCGGTATCTAGTACTTGTTCATCAAAATCAGGCCATAAAGTATCAGTAAAATAAAACTCGGTGTACGCCATTTGCCACAACATGAAGTTACTGACCCGCTGTTCCCCACCGGTGCGGATAAACAAATCAGGTTCTGGTATATCTGCCGTGCTTAATCCTGCGGCGATGTGTGCTTCGGTAATCTCATCCACGTTTAATGTGCCTTGCTTAACGCGCTCTGCAAGTTGTTGAACTGATTGCGTGATATCCCAGCGACCACCATAGTTAGCAGCGATATTAATCGTTAAGCCAGTATTATTTTCAGTGACGCTTTGTGCCTCACGGATCTGCTTTTGTAGACTAGTTGAAAACTTACTTGTGTCACCGATAATACGTAAACGTGCATTATTCTTATGTATTCGTTTGGTTTGCTGCTTGAGTGCGACCGCAAATAATTCCATAAGTAAGCTGACTTCTTTACTTGGACGACGCCAATTTTCACTGCTGAAAGAAAATAGGCTGAGTACTTCAATCTGACTGTTAACGCAGTGTTTTACAATTTTTTCAACTGATTTAACACCGGCACGATGTCCCATAAACCGTGGCTGATGACGGCTTTTTGCCCAGCGTCCATTGCCATCCATGATAATTGCAATGTGTTTAGGTACTTGTTGACTGGTCTCAGTCATAATCGTTGGAGGCAACTGACGTTACACTTCCATTAAATCCTCTTCTTTATCAGTAAGGACTTGTTCGATTTGTTTTATCACATCATCCGTTAGTTTCTGAACGACTTCTTCGGCACCACGCTCTTCGTCTTCTGAAATTTCTTTTTCTTTTAATAATTCTTTCAAGGTACTGTTCGCATCCCGGCGAATGTTACGAACTGCAACGCGTGCACCTTCTGCTTCTGACTTTGCCACCTTAACGAGATCACGGCGGCGCTCTTCTGTTAAGGGGGGGATCGGAATGCGAATTGTCATACCGGCACTGTTTGGATTAACGCCTAAGTCAGACGTCATTATTGCCTTTTCGATGACCGATAACATAGGTTTTTCCCATGGCGTCACGGTGAGTGTTCTAGCATCCTCGATGCCCACATTAGCCACTTGGCTCAATGCGACATCAGAACCATAATAAGGTACAACGACATGATCTAATAGACTGGTATGGGCCCGGCCAGCACGAATTTTAGCCATTGAATTACTCAATGCCGCTACGCTCTTTTGCATCCTATCTGCTGCGTCTTTTTTTATGTCTTCAATCATGATTTTATTCCTACTACGCTATCCTGCTATTGATACTTATTTGATTAAAGTACCTATTTCTTCACCATAAATAATTTTAGTTAAATTACCTTGCTTGTGCACATCAAATACCCTTAATGGCATTTTTTGCTCTTGGCACATCACGACAGCTGTCGTATCCATAACGGCTAAACGATTATTAATGACTTCATCATAAGTTAATTCTGTATAACGCGTTGCATTTGGATCTGTCTTTGGATCTGCACTATAAACCCCGTCAACTTGTGTCGCCTTCAACATCAGGTCCGCACCAATTTCAACAGCACGTAAACTTGCCGCGGAATCTGTTGTAAAGAAAGGGTTCCCCGTACCAGCTGCAAAAATAACCACGCGCCCTTTTTCTAAATGACGGATTGCACGGCGACGTAAATAGTCTTCACAAACTTCATTAATACGAATAGCGGACATCACACGACAAAAACGACCCTGACGCTCAATCGCATCCTGCAAAGCTAACGCATTCATTACAGTTGCTAGCATACCCATGTGATCGCCACTAACGCGATCCATGCCATTGGCAGCCAAACCTGCACCACGAAAGATGTTACCACCACCAATCACAATACCGAGCTCAACACCTTCGGCACTGAGTTCGGCAATTTCTTTGGCAAAACGAAAAATAACCTCAGGTTGAATGCCATAATCAGCATCTCCCATTAACGCCTCCCCACTGAGTTTCAGTAGAACACGTTTATATACCGGCTGTTTTCCCGTTTCAGACATTACTTAATTACCTCGTGCCTGTGCCATAACTTCTTCTGCAAAATTATCTTGTTTTTTCTCTATACCTTCGCCTACTTCATAACAAGCGATTTCATTAACCGTTGCACTGGCTTTAGCCACCAATTTCTCAACAGTGACATCTGGATCTTTGACAAAATCTTGACCCAACAAGCTAATTTCATTAACGAACTTTTTCATCCGGCCTTCAACCATTTTATCAATGATAGCTTCAGGTTTACCACTGTCACGCGCTTGTGTTGCCACGATATCACGTTCTTTTTCTAACAATTCAGCTGGTAAATCTGTCGCTGAAATAGCTTGAGGTCGGCTGGCTGCAACATGCATAGCAATGTCTTTAGCTAGCGCCATGTCACCACCCGTTAATTTCACCATACTACCTATACGATCGCCATGGCGGTATGAGCCGATAACACCGTCTTCTACATTCATTATTGTGAAACGACGAATTTGAATATTTTCGCCAATTTTAGCAATTAATGTTTGGCGAACTGTATCAATACTCTCACCATTATCAAGTGACAATGCCATTAAGGCATCAAGATCAGCTGGTTGTGCTTCTAAGACAGTTTTTCCTACTTGTGAGACAAAACCAATGAAATCCTCTGCTTTTGCAACGAAGTCAGTTTCTGAATTCACTTCCAGCATGACAGCACGTTTGCCATCATCACTTGTTTCGATTGCAATAACGCCGTCAGCTGCAACACGATCAGATTTTTTATCTGCCTTTGCCAAGCCTGATTTACGCATTGCTTCAATTGCAGCATCAATATCGCCATTTGACGCTACTAGTGCTTTTTTACATTCCATCATTCCTGAGCCTGTACGCTCACGTAGTTCTTTAACTAATGCTGCTGTAATCGCCATTTCTTACCCTTCAATTCAACTTGTTTCATCATGTTCATAATGCACAACACCCATCTGCAACCATACATACAACACAGGCCCGCTGAGTTAGCGAGCCTGCTGCTATATTTATCTTAGTAAGAAGTTATTCTGCCGCTTTTTCTGTTGTTGCTTCTGCTTCTGCGGCTTCTACTTCTGTTGTTTCTTCAGCTACGGCTTCGATAAACTCTTCTTCAGCTTCGCCAGTGGCAACTGATGCGCGACCTTCAAGAATGGCATCTGCCACGCTCATGGTATATAGCTTAACTGCACGCATTGAGTCATCGTTACCCGGGATGACGTAATCTACGCCGTCTGGATTGCTGTTGCTATCAACAATGGCAACAACTGGAATACCTAGGTTGTTTGCTTCTTTGATCGCAATACGTTCGTGATCAACATCGATAACAAATAAAGCATCTGGTAAGCCACCCATTTTACGGATACCACCGATACTCTTTTCT
>JABGUA010000090.1 GCA_018646825.1 Piscirickettsiaceae bacterium | reverse complement strand
ATTACTGCTGGTTTAGCTTCAGTTTTCCAATTGACACAAGAAAAATTTACTCCGCAACAGCTCAACCTCGACTTGACTGAAGCAGTCAACTTTAAGAAAGGCTGCTACCCAGGACAAGAAGTTGTCGCCCGCCTGCATTACCTTGGCAAACCGAGTCGCCGATTATTTATTGCCCAAGCTCATAGTCAACTAGCCCTTATACCCGGTGATGACATCATGACTGCTCAAGATAGCATTGCTGGCCATGTTGTTTCTTCAGTGCAGCAAGGCGATAGCTTATGGTGTTTAATTAGTCTAAAACTCAAAGAACACGCCAGCGAGCTAGTCTTAGCTGATGGTGAAACGCTGACTTTACTCAGTGATTTAGTTGATTAAGGTGCAGGGTTTGGGTATTGCTGGTGAATAGTATTAATCCCTTCGCGAAGGGCATCGGTTAAGGGTCGTTCAACACTGTCGATATTGCTTTTTAATTGTTCTAAACTCGTGGCACCAATAATATTGCTGGTCACAAAGGGTTGGTCATTAACAAAAGCCAATGCCATTTGCGCTGGCTCCCACTCATGTTGTTTGGCTAAACCCACATAAGCCTGTGTCGCAGCAATACCTTCTGGACTGCTATAACGTGCATAATTCGGCCAGCGCGTTATCCTAGCCCCCTCTGGTTGTTGGTTATTAAGGTATTTTCCAGTTAAGACACCAAACCCTAATGGCGAGTATGCCAATAATCCTACATTTTCACGGTGACTGACTTCGGCATTGCCAATTTCATAAGTCCGATTCAACAAGCTGTATGGGTTTTGTACTGAAACGACTATTGGCAAATCATATTGCTTTGCCAATGTAATGAATTGCATGATGCCCCAAGGCGTTTCATTCGATAAACCGATAGTCCGTATTTTACCGGCATCAACTTGTGCTTTTAATACCCGTAAGGTTTGTTCAATAGGGGTTAACTTCTCTTCGTCCTCACTGGCCTTAAAACCTAACTGACCGAAATAATTAGTCTGTCTTTCAGGCCAATGTAGCTGGTACAAGTCGACATAATCAGTTTTTAGCCTTGCTAAACTGGAGTTCAATGCTTGCGAAATATGTTCGGTATTGAACTTTGTTTCACCGTTGCGGATATGCCTGACAAAGTCTAAACCAGGACCCGCTATTTTACTGGCGAGGATAATATCATCACGACACCCCCTTTTAGCCAACCACGTTCCTATAATGGCTTCCGTCTTGCCATAGGTTTCTGCTTTGGGTGGGATGGCATATAGCTCAGCAGTATCAATAAAATTAATCCCGCGTTCCAATGCGTAATCTAATTGCGAATGTCCTTCTGCTTCGGTGTTTTGTTCACCATACGTCATCGTCCCCAGACAAATCGTGCTCACTTTGATATCAGTGTGGCCAAGCGTCTTATAGTCCATGTCTTACCTCTTAGGTTATCCATCTGAATTCTCATGAAACACTTTCTTTAGTGTTTGACCTGCCGCGATTTCTGGGTTAAAAAATTAACAAATCATTATAATTAGACTTATGACCCTTACTCAAGTATTGATAGCCAAGCAGCGTGTTGAGCATTCGCTTAAATTACTTATTCTTTAGCTTATGACACTTTACGCCAAACAGCTCCTTCCTCATTTAACTGATATACACGCTTTGTCGCCAAGACAAGATAACAGTCCGCCTGAGTCTTCGCTCAGCCTTTGGCAATTACCTGAAAAGAAACTTACCTGTTTTTATGCGCCTTTTGAACATGTGAATACCAATGCCAAATTAATTATCGTCGGTATTACACCCGGACGTACCCAAATGAACAGATCACTCAATGCATTAAACCAAGCGACCGCAAATGGACAACCTGTTGAGCAAGCCCTTAAACTTGTCAAACAAACTGCAAGCTTGAGCGGCACAATGCGGCCACGGCTAGTAGAGATGCTCAATCGCCTAGGCTATGCAAAAAAACTAGGAATTCGTTGTTGTAGCTCACTTTGGTCAGAACACCATCATTTAGTCCATTTCTGCTCGGTATTGAAATATCCTATTTTCGTGAACGGCAAAGATTATTGCGGTCAGCCAAAATGTTTTAATGTGCCGAACTTACAGGCCTTACTATTAGACCAATTCGTAAAGGATGTTCAGTCCATCAACTCTGAGGCTTCCATTTTGCCATTAGGTGAAATGGTCGCAGATGTCTTAACGCAGTTAGCACAAACGGGACATATAACCCACTCCCTTCCGCGTTTTGAGAATCAGGTGGTGAGTCCACCTCATCCTAGTGGTGCCAATGCAGAATCGATTTCTTTATTGTTGATGGATCATTATCCTTCCCTCAGCGAATACCAAGATGCCATGTATCATCAGTATCTTAATAAACAAGGTTGGTTAAAAAAGAAAAGTGGTCAACCACAAGATGAAACCAAATACAAAAAAGCTAGAGCAGCACGGTGGTATGCTATCTCACGTGTTAGACAAGCTTATAAACTTTAATTCAGGACAAGTTCGTCATGCCCATTAGAATTGCACTCGGTGCCCTCCTCCTTCTTTTCTTAGCTGACCCCTTTAGATGGTTAGAGCCCACGATTACACCTTCGAATAAACAGGTCACAATGTACTCCACCAGCTGGTGTGGCTATTGCCGTAAGGCACGTGACGTATTTACTCGACAAGGCATCACTTTTAAAGAACTAGATATAGAAAAAAGTGCTGTCGCAAAACAAGCCTACGATGCACTCAATGGCCGCGGTGTTCCATTGATTTTAGTTGACGACCAACAGATGACTGGGTTTGATGTTAGATCTTTTAAGCGTCTCTATGAACAATAATCGTCTAAAACAGCCCTATCATTACAAAAGGACTTTATGATGGAACGTCACGCAACCCTCTCTTTTGTTATTTACTTTATTTGCCTTCCACTCTGTAACGCCGAGGTCTATAAATGGACGGATAATAACGGCCGCGTTCATTTTGGTGATAGGCCTGTTGATAGTAAATCTCTCGAAACTGTCGATATTAAAATCAACAGCTATCAATCCGTCACTATTGAACCGCTCACTGAGACACAATCTGACAACGAGGATATAAAAATAGATAAAAAAGTCATTATGTATAGCACTTCATGGTGTAGCTATTGTAAGAAAGCCCGTCGTTATTTTAAAGCGCAGAACATTCCCTATCGCGAATTCGATATAGAAAATAACGCCCAAGCAAAAAAACGGTTTAAATCGTTAGGTGGTAGTGGTGTTCCTCTTATCTTAGTTGGTAAGCATAAGGTAAGCGGTTTTAACGAAAAGAGCTTTAAGCAAGTTTATGACAAAAAATAGTCTAAGTACGCAAAGGCTCAGTATCCTTGGCAGTGGTTGGCTTGGCACGCCCTTGGCTGAACATTTTGTTGGACAAGGTTATCCGGTCAACTTATCAACACGAAAAGCCGAAAAACTTATGCCCATAAAACAGCTTGGCGCTGGGGCTTACCTCGTCGATATAGATAATGATATCTACCCCTCTGGCTTTCTGGCAGATGCTGATATTCTTATTTGTAATATCACATCGAAAAACAAACTGGGCTTTGCTTCTTTAATAGCTCAATTAGCCAAGTCGAGTATTAAACACGTTTTATTTATCAGTTCCTCCTCAGTATATCGTAATACCAATGCACTGGCCTCAGAAGATGCTGATGCAGAAGATCCAAACAGTGCCTTATATCAAATTGAACAAGCTTTTCAAGCCTGCCCCGAGTTTACGACTACAATATTACGGCTGAGTGGCCTCATTGGTTATCGTCGTCACCCCGGCCGTTTTTTTGCCAATGGCAAAGTCGTCGATCAACCTGATGCCCCCGTTAACTTAATTCACCGTGATGATTGTATTGGTCTAATTAATCAGATTATTGAACAATCAGCTTGGGGAGAAGTCTTTAATGGCTGTAGTGACTCACACCCAACAAAGCGAGATTTTTATAGCTATGCACGTGGATTATTGGGCCAACCCGCCCCAAATTTTGCCTATGGTGCCCAAAATCTGACTAAAATAGTCAGTAATGCTAAGATAAAACAAAAACTAGGGTATCGCTTTATTTACCCCGATTTAATGCAAATTCCATTTAACGAAATTGGTTAATTACAATGGCTGAAAACACCTATCCCTGCCCCTGTTTTAGTGGCAAACGCTATACCGAATGTTGCGAATTAATTCATAAAGGCAAAACCAAAGTACTTGATGTTGAACAAGTTGTTCGCGCCCGTTATACCGCCTTTTGTTATGGTGAGATCGGCTACCTGATCGATACACTCCATCCGAGAAAACGACGCCTTGGTGATTCTTTTTCCCTATCAAAACGCATTAAGAAAACCCGTTGGATTGGTCTAAAGATTATTGGCTCAGAGCGAGAGGATGATATCGTTTCATATGTCGACTTCGTTGCTTTTCGCATTGAGCAGGGTATGATTGCTCAGCAGCACGAGCGTTCGAGGTTCTCATTTATTAACGATAAATGGTTTTATTTTGATGGTGAAGAATTACCCCCTATCAAATTAGAGCGTAATGAACCTTGCTTCTGTGGCAGTGGCAAGAAATTTAAAAAATGCCACGAAACTTTGCCGGGTAAGTTAGAGGCGATGTGATAATGTTTTAATTATCGTTTTATCCCAATTTTTACGTCGTTTCGAAGCTATTAAGCAGCCTGAACTGGAATAGCCTGCCGCGTATTAATGATATGATTATTTTCGTCAAGATAAACCAAGGTAGGTTTAAATTTTGTCACTTCTTCTTGGTCTAATGTCGCATAGGCACAGATGATAATGCGATCGCCCGGAGATGCTTTGTGTGCCGCGGCACCATTGACAGAAATAACCTGTGAACCGGCTTCCGCTCGAATTGCATACGTCGTAAAACGTTCACCATTTGTGACATTATAAATTTGGATTTGTTCATATTCATGAATGCCAGCCACTTCCAATAATTGGCTATCGATCGCACACGAGCCTTCGTACTCAAGTTCCGAATGTGTGACACAAGCGCGATGTAATTTTGTTTTTAGTAGCGTTAATTGCATAAATAGCGGTTTTTATTAAACTGTTAGCTTAGCATTATCGCTTTTTCGGGCTTATCAAGCAAGATAACAAGCCATATTATCGATTAATCGTGCTGGGCCTAACTGGGCTGCCATCAGTATTCTTAAGGCTTTATCTTCTGGTTGTGCCGGCTTTAAATCTACTTCACGGCAGATTTCAAGGTAATCCACTTCAAAGCCTTTTAATTCTATCGCTTGTTTCGCTTCTTCACATATCAACCTGTGTTCCCCTTCCCCTTTCGCTAATCGTTGCTTAATTTTTAACAGTGTTTGAACTATTTCGGCTGCAACGGTTTGCTCAGTTGTTGATAAATATTGGTTTCGTGAGCTCATAGCCAGCCCGTTAGGTTCACGGTGTGTTTCTGCGCCAATAATTTCAATTGGCATGTTCAGGTCATGGACTAGTTTCTTAATCAGTAATAACTGTTGAAAATCTTTTTCGCCAAATATCGCGACATCAGGCATCACCATATTAAATAGCTTGGTAACGACGGTCGCGACACCATCAAAGTGACCTGGCCGGTGTGCACCACATAATCTATCACCTATTTCTGGTACTGTGACTTTGCTCTGCCTTGCCCAGCCTTCTGCATACACCGTTGACACCGCTGGTACAAACACGAGATCACATGTTGTTTCAGCTAATTGTGCCGTGTCTGCTTCAATGGTTCTTGGGTAAGCTTTGAGATCCGTTTGGTCATTAAACTGCAATGGATTAACAAAAATACTGACAATGACTTTGTCT
>JABGUA010000028.1 GCA_018646825.1 Piscirickettsiaceae bacterium | reverse complement strand
GCGAATGGGGCAGATTTGCGGGTTATACAAACGCTTTTGGGGCATGCAGATATTGCCACTACTGAGATTTATACCCATGTTCTGGAAGATCAGCTTCAACAATTGATATTAGACCACCACCCGCTTTCCAGCACATCAAAAAAAGCCAAATAGACCGGCTGCCCAGCAAACCGACTTGAACGCACAGAGCATAAGCTGCATAGATTATAAAAGTTTAACCTAGCGAATAAAGGCACATCGGAAACCGATATGGATACCGCGTTCTGGATCACGATCAGCACCATCATGGGCTTGATAATTCTTTCTGCTTTTTTTTCGGGCAGCGAAACGGCTTTAACCGCTGCCTCGCGCGGAAAATTGCGGGCGCAGGCGGATAAGGGTTCCCGCGCTGCGAAACGAGCCCTTAACATCACCGAAGATAATGAGCGCCTGATCGGCTCGGTCCTATTGGGCAATAATTTGGTTAATATTCTGGCAACATCTTTGGCAACGGCTGTTTTCACGCGATCTTTTGGCGAAAGTGGCGTGGCACTGGCAACTTTGGTGATGACGGTTCTCATTTTAGTCTTCGCAGAAGTTTTGCCAAAAACTTACGCCATTACAAATGCGGAGGCCGCAGCAGCCCGCGTCAGCCGCCCCATCCAAATATGTATTGTTTTATTCTCGCCTTTCGCCAGCGCCGTGCGCTGGCTGGTTGGGGGTGTGCTCAGATTGTTTGGCGTGCGCAGCGATACACATATGCTTGATCAGGCGATGCGCGAAGAAATCGCCGGGGCCTTGAGCCTTGGGCATTCTGAGGGGATCGTTGAAAAGGAAGATCGAGATCGTATTCTTGGGGCGCTTGACCTGTCTGAGCGGGCGGTTGAAGAAATTATGCTGCATCGTTCAAAAATTGAAATGATCAATGCAGACCAACCGCCGATGGATATCTTAAATCAATGCCTTGATAGCAGCTATACGCGGCTTCCTGTTTATAAGGATGACCCCGAAAACATAATTGGTGTGATCCATGCCAAAGATCTTGCGCGTACAGTGTACCGAATTATGAGCAATCCAGAAACGGCGACGCGTAACTTTGACTCTTTTGATATTAGAGATGTGGCGATGGAGCCGTATTTTGTGCCCAACACAACGCCATTGGATGATCAAATGCGGCAGTTTTTGCTCCGACATGCGCATTTTGCGTTGATCGTTGATGAATATGGCAGTTTGCAAGGCCTCTTGACGTTAGAAGATATACTTGAGGAAATCGTTGGCGAGATCACAGATGAATTTGACGAAAATGTCACCAGCTCGATTGCACAGACCGAGGATGGGCAATTTGTAATTGACGGCACGATGACCATTCGAGACCTAAATCGCGCTAATGATTGGGCCTTGCCCGATACCGAAGCCAACACAATCGCCGGGTTGGTCATTCACGAGGCGCAAACAATACCCATTATAGGTCAGGTTTTTAGCTTTCACGGGTTTCGCTTTGAAGTTTCGGGTCGTATTGCAAACCGCATCACAGAATTGAAAATCAGGCCACTCTAAACCTTGCCCGAGCCAATATTTTGGCGCCTGTTTGGAACGGTAAATGTAAGGGTTAAGCGATCACTTTGCAGCCAAATAGCCCGCGCTCAGAATTCTAGGGTCTACATTTTGCGTTAAATGCCGTATAAAACCTAAATGGAAATGGCGATTATCATTTTGGCAGCTGGGCAATCCAAGCGGATGCGCGGATTAGACAAACTGACGCAGAAAGTCTCTGGCCTGCCCCAAATTCAGCGCATAACCCTGCTTGCTTGCCAAGTATCAGCAAAGGTGATCGTAGCCTTGCCAGATGCGGCCCATCCCAGATCAATTTGTTTGCTTGGCCTGCCAATTGAGCGACGCTTCATTTTAAATTCACAAAGCGGCATGGGCTATTCGCTGGCCAGCGCCGCAAGCATGTTGAAAAAGAGCATTCATTCTGGTGTGATGATCATTCCAGCAGATATGCCAGACTTAACGCGCGAGGATATTGAGCTCTTAGTGGCTGCGCATCAGAAAAATCCCGAGGTAATTGCTCAAGCAATTTCTACCAATGGGAGGCTGGGCCATCCGGTGGTGTTTCCCAATCGCTGCTTTAAATCCTTAACTACCTTAAAGGGCGATCAAGGCGCCCGTGCCTTGATCGCACAAGACAGAAACGAGATAAAACATATCGCGCTGCCCGGCTCGCATGCAACAAACGATCTTGATACGCCAGAAGATTGGATGGCCTGGCGGCTTGGATCTGAACTGCGTAAAAATTAAAAGACTGTCTTTATCAGAAAATAAAGCATACCCCACAGCACAGTTGCTTACGCCCCGATTTTGAATTTCCCCAAAAGCGCAGCCCCTGTTTCTACCACAAGCGTATTGCTTACCATTTGCGTATCGGTGGATGAGGTCAGTTTTAGGTTTACGGATGTGGCTTTGATTTTACCTTTAATTTTACCTTCGGTCAGCACTTCTTCTGATGTGATATTGCCCGCGATCATTCCGCTGTCTTTCACATCAACGGCTTTTGCGGCAACATTGCCTTTAATGGACCCAGAAATCACAACCTCTCCTTGGCTTTGGATATTTCCATGAATTTCAAGATCGCTTTGTATCGTCGATACAGCCATTCATCCTATCTCCCAGAATTTGACTTAGCCTCCAATAAATGGAGTTATTACATCGATAGCAAGTTTTTTATTTGAAAGATCATCAATTTAACTACAAAAATGATATAAAGATGTTAGCAGTAATTCGGTGCTATCGTAACAAGTGAAATTACCCCTTGGGCGCGCCATTTTCTATTTAATATAACGATGTAATATACTGAATTAAAATTGGATTTTCATTTATGGCGGTATGTTTAACACGACCCTCTGCTTTGTCTTAACCTTCGAAAAATCGCTCGAGCACTTGACCATGTGCATCCAAAATTACTGCGTTCAACGACGTGGTTTCGACGTCAACTCCAATGAGCCTGTTTGCTAGCATGATATTATTTTCTTTTCGAAGTCAGATCAGATGTCGACTTATGAGGCTTACCGAGGCCTACACAACTATACTATCCTCATTGCAGGGTAGCTGAGATGATTTTGTGTTTGTTTTCATAAGTGTTATTAATTGTTTATGTTTAAATATTAAGAGTTAGTCTTCTTTAACTTAGAGGCTTCTGCACGTCATAAGCTCTAGAGCTAAAAAGTAACAAACTTAAGGGGTAGTTCTTAAGCTCATATGAATAATAATCTTACTTCCTCATAATTAGGACCCCTCATTCTATATTTGGAGCCTTTTGGGGTCACTACACTTGCAGTGAGCCAGTCATTCCACAAACTTTAACTTTAACTTCGCCAAACCCCAGCCAGCCGCATAAAACCCAAGGCCAGTGATTATAGTTGTCGCGTAAAAGTTCACTCGCTCGTAAAACGTCATGTTGTTTAGAAAAGGATACGGTAAACCGTTGGTCACAGTACCCTTTGGCGTAATATTTTGCGGTCCTGTTACAACTTCTGACCAAAAGATATAAAGCAAACATATACCCAAGATCGCCACGGTACCCTTCTTAACTTGCGTAAAAGAATTGTTAAACAGCAATGCGTCCAGAATTATTAAAGCAGGGCCAAGTATATGCAGGTAGTACTCCTGAAACCAAACTATTGATCCTGAATAATTTACCAAGCTGGGATCAATGAAGTATAGCTTCCAATAAAGAAAAACAACCATAGCGTTCAATACAGCCGTTGCAGAAACAAACGGCAAGTAACTTTCGGGAAGATCGTGGCGGTTACGTTTATACAAAAGCAATGTTGCCACCATAGCGCAAGTCAGACCCCAAATAGTCAGATACCGAAACTGAATACCAAAGTTATCATAGTTAGCTTGAGTGAACTGATATAAGAAATACCCTACTGAAAGTATCAAACAGAGTAGTCTGTATTTAAGAATATAACTGTGACGCAACTTAAGCATCGTTTATCCAATCGCTAAACAAGATGAAATCGCTACCAAACCCAAAAGGTAAGATCTATCCTTAATTTAAAGTACGTCTGTTCACCTTAGAAAAGGCTGTTCATTGCCAGTATAAGTAGATTCTAGCCACACTATCTGGGATGACCTCAGAAGCCTGAAACAAAGCCTTGTCCAACTGGTCTTGCGTTATCCCCATCATTGAGTTGCCCTGTTCATCAATCATGTGAAGCAAGATAGGGGTCATTAAATGGCCATCCTTACCGCTCTCACTTAGTCTAAGCCACTCTTTTGGGTTTAGGCTGACAGCTTTCATAAAGCCTTCGCACCAATCCATCGCAATCACATGCCCTTCTTTGGCTTGCCAGAATATTGGTTCTACAACCATCGGATCATGAGCAAGCCCTTGAGCAATCTCCATATAGCGATCAGTCAGAGTATTAACGACCCACTCAGGTAGTTCTTTCAGCTCTGCCCCAAGCCCTGCTGCCATCCACACATCAGATGAGACAGGAGAGGGAGAGCAAATCACACCGTGTAAAAGGCCGTCTAAATCCGATAGCATCATACAGTTCTCTGGGCTTTCGTCAGAAGACAAGAACTGGTCTAGCTCATCTAAGTTTACACTTTTCGTCATCGGGTAAGTCTAATACAAATGTGTGATGCAGAGCTAGACGTTTCGTTTGAAAGTATCATGTACTTTCGTCACATCCGGCTGGCAGAGGTTCCTTAAAGATAATTAAAGTTAAATATAATCTCGCCAACTATGTTCAGGCTTAAATCCTAACAAACGTTTTGCCTTTTCATTTGAATAAAAGCTTTTGGGAACCTCATCAGGTTTAACAGGAACCTGTTGATAGTAGATATTGATCAATTCTTCTGATGTTAAACCGACTGAGTGATCATCATTAGATACATTGAAAACTTGATACCCTAAACCATCCGTTTGTAAGCACTTTTGAACCATTTGCCCAAGATCACGAGCATCGATGTAAGAAAAGATATTTCGCCGTCTTAAATCCGGATTTTTCATAAAAGCGGGAAAGTTTTCAATATATTCGTGCGGTTCAATAACATTGTTTATTCGCAAACCGTAAATATCGATGCCAGTTCTGCGTTGAAAGCTTTGAGCAGTCGCTTCGTTCACGACTTTTGACATTGCATAACTGTCTTCTGGAATAGTCGGATGCGCCTCATCAATGGGCAAGTAATCCGGTTTCACCTCACCATCGGCAAAGCAAATTCCGTAAGTTGTCTCAGAAGATGCGAATATCACCTTGCGCACACCCATTTTGACAGCGGCATCTATGACATTGTAGGTTCCAAGAGTATTAACTCTGTAACATTCGTTATCACTCGTCATGAGCAAGCGCGGGATTGCGGCAAAGTGGACAACTGCATCGAACTTAGGAACGCCTGTGCCATGGGCAAGTTCATCGTAATTTGCGTAGCTACCCATTACATCAAATACTTGCCCCGCATCCGTGATATCAGCAAAACGGGTCAAAACCTTTGGATGGTCAAGATTGACCTGATCGAGGTTAAGAATTGAATGACCTTGTTCGAATAAGTAGTTTACGCTGTGCTTTCCAGCTTTACCTGATCCACCGGTAAATAATATTCTCATGGTTCATTCCTCAGTCCAGTAAGCGTAGTAGACTAATCATTTATAATAAATTGGCATTATCATAGGACAACTATATTTGTGAGAGAGCTAAACTAATCTAACTATAGCTTTTCAAACATGATGGTGACTTGCCCCAAAGGAAATCCCCATTTCGACATGTAGGCGATATTGAGAACTCTATCATCGTCCAGCAGCCACATGTAATCATCAAACGAAACTCTCATTTCTCCATCGGGAAGTGGCAAATCTATTTTATAAGCCCAGTAAAACGTATCACCCTCAATTTTACCTTTCGCCTCACCAATTACTCCTTTGGCATCCCCAGTCCAAGTATCGCCTTCACCCTTTGCCAAAGTCCAAATTCGCTGTTCTGTAGTGTTGTCCGAATAAGTAAAGTCTTCTACTAGAGTAAGTGCTTCACCGTCCCACGATCCCTCT
>JABGUA010000231.1 GCA_018646825.1 Piscirickettsiaceae bacterium | reverse complement strand
GTTAATGACCGGCCTGCCACAAGGTGACATGGTCAAGCCACTCAATAGTGTGTCGGCATTGACGCAAGCGAAACAAGTTGAAATTGCTCATCCATCACAGCAGACCCATATTATGATGGGCCAGCCAGGAATTAGCCGTGATGATCCTGATTATTTTGCGCTTTACGTGGGTAATCATATTTTAGGTGGCAGCGGCTTAGTATCACAGTTAAGTAACGAAATTCGTGAAAAACGGGGTTTGTCCTACAGTACGTATAGTTACTTCCGACCGATGCATCAGCAAGGCCCGTATCAATTTGGTTTGCAAACACGTAATGACCAGGCACAACAAGCATTGGAAGTGATGCAGGCGACATTGAAAGCCTTTATTATTAACGGACCAACAGAGGCTGAGTTAACTGCCGCTAAACAAAATATTACGGGTGGTTTTGCCTTACGTGTTGATAGTAATAGTAAAATTGCTGATTATTTAACGATGATAGGTTTTTATGGCTTATCTTTAGATTATCTAGAAACATTTAAAGGTAAAGTGAGTAATGTCACCGTGGCGCAGATTAAAGAAGCATTTGCCCGCCGTGTTCATCCAGACAAAATGATAACGGTGATGGTGGGTGATAAAGGACAATAGAGTTAAAGCGACTGGCAGTTTACGGATTATCGCAGGCCAATGGCGGGGTAGAAAATTAGCGGTATTAGACTTAGCAGGCCTGAGGCCTACCTCTGATCGTATTCGCGAAACCGTGTTTAATTGGTTGCGACCCTATCTAGGAGCTGCAAACTGTCTGGATCTATATGCTGGAACCGGTGCTTTGGGTTTGGAAGCCGCTTCACGAGGGGCTGAAAAAGTCACGTTGGTTGAGTTGAACGCTAAAGCAGCAACGCAATTACAGTCTCATTGCCAAACACTAAGCGCAACACAATGTCAGGTTCATACTCAAGCTGCAAGTGACTTTTTAGAACAAAATCAGCAGCAATACGATATTGTTTTTATTGACCCACCGTATCAAGGGAATTATTGGTCTGACATTGCACAGCAATTAATGACAAATAATAGCCTTGCTGAGAATGCATTGATTTATTTGGAATACCCAAAACAAGTCGCAATGCCTATTTTGCCAACACAATGGCAATTAATTAAAGGAAAAAAAGCGGGTGCGGTAAACTACTGCTTATTTCAAAATATAACGAGCCAATAGCGTGAAAACAACAGTCATTTACCCTGGGACATTTGATCCTATTACCAATGGACATATCGATTTGGTCAATCGTGCTAGCAAACTGTTTGAGCATGTGATTGTTGCCGTGGCCATTAATCCCACCAAAACACCGGCTTTTACATTAGAAAAACGGGTTGATTTGGCAAAGCAAACATTAGCCGGTTTGCCCAATGTTGAAGTCTGTGGCTTTGAAGGTTTATTGGTTGATATCGCAAGAGAGAAAAAAGCACAGGTGATCATACGGGGGCTACGAGCTGTATCTGATTTTGAACATGAGTTTCAATTAGCAGGTATGAATCGGCATATGGAACCAAATGTAGAAACAATGTTCTTAACACCAGCAGAACAGTTTAGTTATATCTCATCGAGTTTAGTGCGCGAGGTTGCCGCATTGGGTGGCGATGTGTCTGCTTTTGTAGCACCTTGTGTTGTAGAAGCATTAGCTGAGTTGTCAGCTTAAAGGCGATTAGATACAGAGTTGTTTTAGTTAAAGTCGAGCGAAGTTAAGGCTGAGATGTACATGTTTTGACGTGACCTTTCAGTAAGATAAACGTTAAAATCAATACTAATAAAGAAGTTTTGGAGTAAAGCATGTCCCTATTTATCACCGACGAATGCATTAATTGTGATGTCTGTGAACCAGAATGTCCAAATAATGCGATTTCACAAGGTCCTGAAATCTATGAAATTGCGCCGGACTTATGTACGGAATGTGTGGGTCATTTTGATGAGCCACAATGCGTCGAAGTGTGTCCCGTCGATTGTATTCCAAAAGATCCTGACAATGTCGAAACAGAAGAACAGCTTCGTGGTAAATACGACGGCTTAATGGCAGCAAAATAAAGCGCTAACATTGCGATAACTGTTAGCTCAATGCCTTCATTTCCGCACTGAGAACACGTGCCCATATAGGTTGAACCTACCGCTGGTGGGGCCAACGAATGAAATTAATATTTAAAGAAAAAGCAGCTCGACCTAGATGTTAGGTCAATCTGCTTTTTTTATATAAGGTGATGTTATCTTTGAACTAAGAGCCAATATGCAGTTAATATCATCCTATTTTGATTTAGCTCAATTATGGCAATACTATAGTGAGAATAAAACATCATCCAACACGCGACCCATCGTAATAAAAAAACAGCAGCGACGACTTTATTTTTGTATTCACCGAGCAGAGTACCAAGCGACTGTGATGACGCTCAATGAAGCAGACTTTATTTTTTTGACTGCCATGCAACAGGACAAGACTCTGGCAGAGATGGTACAGGCTGAGACGGTAGCCAATATTGGCAATTGTTTACCAAGGTATATTACGGAAGGTTATATCAAAGGATTTTATATAAAAGCAACAGGTGATGAGCGTGCTTGATCGCCAGAAAATTAATAAGCTATTTCAATATGGCCTATCCTTAACAATGGATCGAAGCCATGCGGATGACCTGGTGCAAAATGCGATAGAGCAATTACTAAAACAGCCTTATCCACCGCATAACATCATGGCGTATGCCAGAACCATTATTAGAAATCGATTTATAGACGACTGTCGTCATCGAAACATTATTCATTTTGACAGTATCGAGCAAGACGCTCCGATACTGCTTGATGAAAGTGATTTAGAAAGCCTAATGATTGATCGCAATACCATCGATAAATTAATAAGTCAGTTAGACAATGCAGAACGTGAAATCCTATTTTTATGGGCGGTTGAAGGGTATACAGCAGCTGAAATAGCTGAGCAAACGTTGGTGCCGAGAGGGACAGTATTAGCGAGGCTCTATCGTATCAAGCATAAGTTACAAGACTATGCCGAACGTAATGACATTGTGGAGACAAGTCATGAATAAGCAACCTTTATCGCAAGCAACAAGAGAGCATTATAGTAGAGAAGGTTTAAGTGATAAAAAGCTAGAACAGTATGAAAAAATGTTGCAAGCGGCTGAGAACAAAACGGTGGCCTCACAATCTAAAAAATATAGCGTGATGTCAGCAGTTGCTTCAATTTTGGTTTTGTTAGTAGTGGCGGTACAATTTTATCCAACACAGAACAACATCGCATTTGAAATCGCTCAGGAAGTGGCAAAAAACCATATAAAAATGAAGCCACTAGAAGTTGAAACTGATCAATTGTCTGATCTTAAACAATACTTCACTCAGCTTGATTTTGCATTAATAGATCCAGGAATGATGGCAGATAAAACAATGCATGGGGCACGATATTGCTCCATTAAAGGTGTCACTGCCGCACAACTCAGATACACAGAAACCGATTCAACAAACAGAATTACTATCTATGAAGTTGAATATAAGCCAGAAATATTTGGGAAAGTATCCAATTTAGATGAGGGCATGGCCCCAGAAGAAATTGAGCTAAAAGGCCTTCTAGTTAAGATATGGGTAGAAAAAGGGCTGTTATTGGTCTCAGCACAGGAAGAGATGCGGACAGAATAACCTGACATTAGTATTAACATGTAGGTGAGTTTAAATAATTACTAGGAACCGTTGATAAAAGAGTCAATTGCTTGGCTTAAGTATTATCTCTAATTTGACTACGGCGGTGCGTCGGCCAGTGGCTCTTTTCAAAACCATGCTGTTCAAATTTGTCGACTAAAATGTTATGTAAAGCTAAAACGTCGTCAGCAGTGACGCCTTGTACATGCGTGTTTTCTAGTGCAAGTTCATTTAATTTTGACATAGAAAGTACTGAACGCTCGGCCTCAGAATCTGCTTCAATCTGATGGTGCATGGCCTGACTAACATCATGGGAAACGGCATCGATACGTCCAATAATAGCGTGAATAAGCTCTAACTGTTGGCGTGAATGGTCCGTTTTTTCAACGGTTTCTTCAGTTTTCTTGATGCTCACATTCATCGCGCTAACAACACGGTTAGTACCTGACTGTAAGTCTTGTATCATTTGGCCAACTTCACTGGCTGAAGAGCGTGTTTGTTCAGCCAGTGTACGGACTTCATCGGCAACAACTGCAAACCCTCGACCATGCTCTCCAGCACGCGCGCCTCGATAGCGGCATTTAAAGCTAAGAGATTGATTTGCTCTGCAATACCTTGAATCACTTCCAAAATAGAGTGGATATTATCGCTACCTTCTTTCAATGTCGTCATTTCAGAAGAGGCATTGGCAATATCATCCGTTAGGCTATTAAGACTATCTACAGTTTCTGCCATGGCCTGTTCAGCTATGTTGGTCGCGTTATTACCATCCGTTGTGATTTGGGACATTTCCTCAACTTGTGAAGATAAAGATTGGGTCGTCTGTTTAATTTGAGAAATGGATTGTTCTAATATCTGGCCATGACTATTCTGTTGACTCGCTTTTTGAGCGATAGAGTCATAAGTAATACGTAACTCTTCGGACATGGGGGCTAAACGCGCCACTAAATCTGCTAGATCATCAAAGGCCTTTTCATTTTGATCAATCAATTTATTGATCGGTTTATCAAGAGGCTGGCTGAGAGAATCAGTATGTTTAAGCTGTTTAAAAGGGGTTTGGAGGTTCTTGTGTAAATCGCTTGCTAATTGATTAAGCGGTTTCAAAAAAAGTCGGTATACAACGAGGACCATCAGCGTCAAAAGTGACAGATCCTCCCCGAACCGCCAGCCTGAAGAAGCGGACAACAATGAGGATAATAGTAACTCTGACACAATGCTCACGACGATGAGCGATAAAACTAATAATCCGAACCTTTTTTGAATATCCATTCAATTCCAACTTTAGAGTTAATGGGGGCATGCATTGCCCAGATAGCCATACTATACGAGGTTATCGGCATAGGAGAGAGAAAATAGAGTAGAAATGTGTCTTGTGTCAGAATTTAATTAATGGCATCACCAACCGGTAGAATTAGCCCTTTTATTAGTGTTATTTGGTAAAGTAATGGCTATCTATATTAACTAAGTCACGGAAACTCAGCATGAAAAAATATCTAGCGTCATTGGCCTTATTAGTAGCCTTGTTTTCTGGTTTAATCATGGCACAAGACAAGCAAGAACTTTCTGCGTTAGAGGCGCATGAATCGCTATATCATGCAAAATGGACATCATTGGTGTCAGAGTTAGAAGTAAGAACAGATTTATCCTTCGTACAAAAATTGGTCATGTATGAGGAAGAAGTTAATAAGCTAAAAGAACAGTATAAAGAACAGCGTGTCGCGGAATATAATGACGATGAAGTCACTGTAACTGCTGAGCATCAATGTAAAGGCAGACCAGCAGGGAGTACGAGGAACTGTGGTTATCGTTGTGTTGAACGGCCTAATGAAGATATGTACACCACTGCTGAATGGACAATGTTCACGGGTGATTACATGAAAGAAGTTGTTAATGAAGAAAAAGCCTGCTTTAAGTTAGAAGCCAGTGGCAATGTGAGTAAGCAGGGCAGTGTCACCGCTGTTTTCAAATACAGAAAAAACTATATTGTTTACAGAACGTCTGATGATGCCGATGCATTATTCGACAGCTTCTTAATAGAATAAGGCAAGTTGCCAAAATAGACCCATCGGATAATCCGATTAACCCTAGCGATTATTCCCGTTATATCGTTTAAATTTTTGTATTAAAATCGTGAGGCTAAAGATAAAGGTTATTTTTAGGTTCAAATAAGACGCTTCTATATAAGACATACATTATAAGGAATAAGAAAATGGCATTACGAATCGGCGATACAGCACCTAATTTCACCATTGCAACCACGAAGGGTGAAATCAACTTTCATGATTGGGCAAAAGGCAAATGGGTTTTCTTCTTTAGTCACCCTGCGGATTACACCCCTGTTTGTACGACAGAAATGGGAAGAACAGCCCAATTAGCACCAGAGTTCGAAGCACGTAATTGTGCACCACTTGGCCTATCGACAGACACAGTTGAAGAGCATTTGGGTTGGATAAAAGATGTAAACGCAACACAAAACACATCACTTGAATTTCCTATTGTGGCTGATGCGGATAGAAGAATTGCTGAGTTATACGGCATGATCCATCCATCAGAAAGCAGCACAGCAGCAGTACGCTCAATCTTCATTATCGATCCAGAACAAAAAATTCGTCTAACGATGACATACCCAATGGCAGTAGGCCGTAATTTCGATGAGATTTTACGTGTCATTGATGCGCTTCAAATAGGTGATGCCAATGGCATTGCAACGCCTGTTAACTGGCAGCCGGGTGATAAAGTTATTATCCCACCAACAGTGAGTAATGAAGATGCGTCAGCTAAATTCCCACAAGGTTTTGATCAAATCTTGCCATACTTACGCTACGTAGACGTATCTAAATAACAAAATAGTAGTAGAAGAAAAGGGCTAAATACCAGCGGGTATTTGGCCCTTTTTATTATGCAAAGCACAGTAAAATGATCGTAAATCAATGGGATAGATCATTAACCTCGATCAATTTATGGTCTTAAGGCTTCTGGGTTGCTTGGGTATTTTGTTGCTCTAACAAAAGGTGTAGTCTGTCCAACTTCACATTGACCTCAGAAAGTTCAGCCTTAATCGAATGCACTTCTTCAGCCTCGGTATCATCGCGTTCTTGATCATACTGATTTTGCTCACGCTGCATGGCATCGAGCACGACACCGATCATCATATTCAGAAACACAAAAGCCGTTAAGAAAATAAACGTTAAATAGAATATCGAACTTAAGGGGTAGAACTCCATCGTTTCGTACATTACATCGGTCCAATCTTCAAAGGTCGACACACGAAATAAGGTCAACATCGCAATCGAAATATTGCCCCATAACTTAGGGTTAATCGTATCAAACATAAAGCTGCCAATCGCAGCATAAATGTAAAAAATAATGAACATCAATAAGGCGATATAGCCCATACGCGGCAGTGCTTTGAGTAAGGAGTTAATCAGCACGCGTAGTTCAGGAATCATCGAGATTAAGCGTAGTACTCGGAAGATGCGTAATAGCCGAGCTAACAACACCGTGTCACTGCCATCAACAGGCAACATGCTGGCGACCACAATCACAAAATCAAAGACATTCCAGCCTTTTTTAAAGAAGTCCAAGGTTCTAGGTTCAGCAATGAGTCGAATCGATACTTCAAACAAAAAGAACAGCGTAATAAAGGTGTCCAAGCCGAGAACGAGCTGGTTCAGTGTTGAATTGATCTCATACGTTTTAACGCCAGTGACCAAAGCTGAAAAAACAATAATAAAGATAACCGACAGCTCAAAGAGCTTATTAGTATGTAAATCAAATAAACGGCTTTGAAGTTGTTTAATAGAGGTAGGCATAACAAACTCGTTTGAAATAGGTTTGGGCGAACGATACCAGAGCAGGTTTAAAGATCAACTGATAATAAAATGAATTATTGATAGGATTGATTTTATTTGAGGTATTGGTGAGAGCGATGACAATAAAACAGATAGTTACTTTACTGCTTTTATCTTTACTGATGGTAGCGAATAGCTATGCCGAACAAGATAGCCCTCATAAATTAGTCATTCAAGTCAGTACGGATGATGTAAGCACTCAAAAAATGGCCCTGAATAATGCGGTCAACTTACAAAAACTCTATGGCCTAGATAATGTGATCATCGAAATAGTCGCCTATGGCCCAGGACTCGATTTATTAACGACAGAAAGTGCTGTAGCCAGCCGAGTAGAAAGCCTAGCGCTACAGGATATTACTTTTAGTGCATGTCAAAACACGATGAATACACAGAAGAAGAAAACGGGATTATTGCCCGTGTTACTTGATGGCGTAACAACCGTTAATGCTGGCGTAGCACGAATTATGGAATTGCAAGAACAAGGCTACGCTTATATTAGGCCATAAAGTGCCAGCAATGCATCAACTGAAAAACCATTTTCCTTTAAGCAAACGGCTGCTTGCGGTATCCTAGTCAGCTAATTTTTGCTTACCTAATTGAAGACATCATGCAACAAGAATATAACCCGGCTGACATTGAAGCGAACGTTCAGCAATATTGGCAACAGGCTGATACCTTTCGTGCGGTTGAAGATAACAGCAAAGAAAAATATTACTGCCTAGCGATGTTCCCGTATCCAAGTGGTCAGTTGCATATGGGTCATGTGCGAAACTACACCATCGGCGATGTGATTTCTCGTTATCAGCGTATGCAAGGTAAAAACGTCTTACAACCCATGGGTTGGGATGCCTTTGGTTTGCCAGCTGAAAATGCTGCGATTAAAAACAAAGTCCCGCCTGCCGCCTGGACTTACGACAATATTGATTATATGCGCGGTCAACTACAGCGTCTTGGTTTGGGTTATGACTGGGAACGCGAATTAGCGACCTGTACACCTGAATATTATCGCTGGGAACAATGGTTATTTACCCGGTTATTTGAAAAAGGCTTGGTCTATAAGAAGACCGCTGCAGTGAATTGGTGTCCGGTTGATAATACTGTTTTAGCCAATGAACAAGTGATCGATGGCTGTTGCTGGCGTTGTGACACCGTGGTTGAAAAGCGTGAGATTCCACAGTGGTTTATGAAAATCACCGATTATGCCGAACAACTATTAGATGATCTTGATCAGCTTGATGGTTGGCCAGAACAAGTAAAAACCATGCAAGCGAATTGGATTGGCCGTTCAGAAGGCTTACAAATTGAGTTTGATCTTGAGAATAGCGATGCCAACTTAGCAGTTTACACAACACGTCCTGACACTTTGATGGGGGTGACGTATTTAGCGGTGGCTGCTGAACATCCACTGTCTTTAAAAGCCGCTGAGTCTAATCCTGAGTTACAAGCTTTTGTTGATCAATGTCGCAAGATGGAAACCAGTGAAGAAGCAATGGAGACTGCCGAGAAAAAAGGCGTTGCAACCGGCGTGATGGCGACACATCCGATTACGGGTGAGCAAGTGCCCGTTTGGGCAGCTAACTTTGTGCTGATGGGTTATGGAACAGGCGCTGTGATGTCAGTACCAGCCCATGATCAACGTGATTATGAGTTTGCACAAAAATATGGTTTGGCGATTAAACAAGTCATAGCGCCAGCAGGAAAAGAAAGCTGTGATCTCTCAACTGCCGCATTTACCGAAAAAGGCCAGTTAACAAATTCAGGTCAATTTGATGGTCTAAGCTCACAAGCCTCATTTGATGCGATTGCCAAAGAATTAGAGCAACGTAATAAAGGCGAGCGCCAAGTTAATTACCGTTTACGTGATTGGGGCGTATCGCGCCAACGTTATTGGGGTACACCAATCCCAATTATTAATTGCCCTGATTGTGGCGCCGTGCCAGTACCAGAGGCTGATTTACCGGTACGTTTACCAGAAGATGTGATTGTTGATGGTTCTGGTTCACCGATTAAATCGATGCCAGAGTTTTATCAAGTTGCCTGTCCAAAATGTGGCGCTGATGCAGAACGCGAAACCGATACCTTTGATACCTTCTTTGAATCATCATGGTATTACGCGCGTTTCACTTGTCCAGATAATACTGAATCGATGTTAGATGAACGCGCGAAACATTGGTTGCCGGTTGATCAATATATTGGTGGGATTGAGCATGCAGTCCTACATTTATTGTATGCTCGCTTTTTCCATAAATTAATGCGTGATGAAGGCCTAGTTGATGGTGACGAGCCGTTCAAAAACTTGCTGACGCAAGGCATGGTGTTGAAAGACGGCGTCAAAATGTCAAAATCAAAAGGCAATACCGTCGATCCGCAAGCACTCATTGAGCAATATGGTGCTGACACAGCACGCTTATTTACGATGTTTGCTGCACCCCCAGAGCAATCTTTGGAGTGGTCTGATAAAGCCGTTGAAGGGTCGAACCGTTTTTTAAATCGTTTATGGCGCTTTACGCAAGCGCATGTTGAAAAGGGATCTTGTGTTGCTTTAGACAAAGGTAACTTAAGTGATGATTTGAAAGATCTTCGTCGCCAGATTTATCAAGCATTAACCAAAGTCAGTGATGACTTGGGCCGCCGTCATACCTTCAATACTGCTATTGCTGCTGTGATGGAATTAATGAATGCGGTTACAAAAAATAGCGATGACACTGAACAAGGTCGAGCCGTTAGGCAAGAAGCTCTAGAAATGACGGCATTGATGTTAGCGCCAATTACACCTCATATTTGTGATGCATTGTGGCGTGCTTTAGGTCACGATGAAGCCGTGGTGAATGTCAGATGGCCGGACATTGATGAATCAGCGTTGAAACAAGATAAAGTTGAGCTGATTGTACAAGTCAATGGTAAGCTAAGGGCTAAAATAAAAGTGAATGCTGACGCCGATAAAGACAGTATTGAAGCCCAAGCACTGGCTGATGAGCATGCCCAGAAATTTATTGATGGCAAAGAAATTCGCAAAGTCATCGTTGTGCCAGGCCGCTTAATCAATATCGTCGTGGCAGGATAATTAAGGAACGCCTTATATGAAACGTGTTGTATCAAATAGTGTTATAGCCCTATTATTCATGACCTTATTGGGTTGTGGTTTTCATTTGCGCGGTGCTGCCGATATATCTGACGATTTGAAAACGATGCGCATAGAGGGTGTTGGTTTACAACGTGATATTGGCCTGTATTTAAAACGCGGCTTGGTTAGCAATGGCATTCTTGTAGTTGATGGCGAAAACGTTGATGCGGCGGTATTAAGAATTACTGATAACAAATTTGATCGACGTGTTCTTTCTGTCGGCTCAAGTGCGAAGGTCAGTGAATATGAGTTGCTTGGTGAAATTACATTCACGGTTTTAGATCCTGAAGGAAAGGTGCTTGCTGCCGAACAACGAGTGCAAGCACAACGTGATTATCAATTTGATGAAGATGAAGTCTTAGGGCGCGAGTCAGAAGAAACCTTACTGCGTGATCAATTGAACCAACAATTGGTACAAAGTATTCTTCGTCGTTTGTCCTTTATAAAATAAAACATCAGCGATGCGTGTTAATGCTGAGCAATTAGCATCACAACTACAAAAAGGATTGTTGCCGGTCTATCTTGTATTTGGTGATGAACAAATGCTGGTGGAAGAAAGCGCAGACGAAGTTCGCCAGAAAGCACGACAGC
>JABGUA010000009.1 GCA_018646825.1 Piscirickettsiaceae bacterium | reverse complement strand
GGTGATGCAGCTTTGCTCTATATTGTGCTCGATGATTTTCAAGTGATAAAAGAGCAATTGGGCGTCGCGGCCAGCGAATTAGTACTTAAAGAAATTGGCGAAGTACTTAGGAAAGGCATTGTTGATGGAGATTTATTAGCCCATTATGCGGATCAAGTTTTTACAGTCATTGTAAATAGCGATGATGATATTTATGTCGATGAGCGTGCGAAAGCCTATTGCAATATTATTGATGACTACGCAACGCATGTGAGCGATAAGCCGTTAGACGTTAAATGTAGTATTGGAATTAGTCGAATTTCAGAAACCAGCTCTAATGTTGAGAGCATCCTAAATCATGCTGACAAAGCCTGTGTGCTGGCACAACAGAATGCAGATAAGAAAATAATGCGGTATCAAGCACCAGCAATAGAATTAGAAGACGCGGAGTTTAATGAGGTAGCGAGCTGGAAACCACGTTTAGAAGGTGCATTAGAAAAACAAAGTTTTGTCTTACATTATCAACCTATTGTCAGCCTGCATGGCAAAGAGCAAGAGTTATACGAAGTATTGCTGAGAATGCTTGATGAGGAAACCGGTGATCCGATTCTCGCGGAAGACTTTATCGATTTTGCGGCCGAGCTCAAAATGATGGGGGATATTGATCAATGGGTCATTTCAAATGCACTAAAAAGTCTCGCTGAACATAAACAACGTTTTCCTAAAACACGTTTCTTTTTAAAGTTATCTCAACAAACCATTTGCGATCATGAATTTGTCGATTGGTTGATTAACTTATTGAAAGAAAATGATATACCCGGCGAGTCTTTGACTTTTGAAGTCAGCGAAACGGATGCTGTGGCCAACATTGATGAAACTAAAGCGACGCTGACTAAATTAAAAAATGTCGGCTGCGAATTTGGTTTGGAGCATTTTGGCTCAGGTCTTAATTTTTCATCTAGTTTAGATTTATTGGATGTTGATTACTTAAAAATTAATGGTACATTCGTTGAGAACATGGCAAATGATGCAGAGAATCAAGCCGCTGTGAAAGCCATTATTGAAATGAGTAAAAGTGCCGGTAAGAGTAGTATTGCCGAATTTGTTTCAGATGCCAATAGCCTCGCATTATTGTGGCGATTGGGTGTTGATTATGCACAAGGGTATTACATTCATGAACCATCAAGTGAATTGAATTATAACTTTGAAGATGATGATTTATAAAAAAAATTCACTAACAATTATTTATAGGTCAGTTATTCTTTAAGGCTTGAACTCGAACTTTCAATATCTGAATTTAATTATCATTTTCAGATAGTTCTAATAACGAGAGTATCGATTGCTGAGCCTCGCTCTCGGATTGCTCGAACGAAAGTGATGTTTCAATCAGAACACTACAAATGGGTGCATTTTTTTTGATCAGTGTATTCGGCTGAGGATGATCGTGACAATAGCTGGGCCATTCAATAAATTCAGGGATCACAGCATCAAATGGCGCGAAGATAGTATGTAGATGCCTTTGTATTACTGGGTTTTGGTATTTTTTTGCAGATTGACTTGTACAGGCGGCAAGATGGTTCTCAAAAAGAGGAATAGTGCTATCGATCAACTGAGCAGAGGCACTTAACCTAGGGTTAATTTCTAAAACGAAAATCTCATTTTCTGAAGTAATAATGAAATCGAGACTATTAAAGCCAAGCAAGCCAGTCTGGATAACAAGTTGGTTAATGAATACGTTGATTTTTTGCTGCACTGACACTGGAACTGCCAAGGGTGCACTTAGGCCTGAAAGTAGAAATGGAGAGCCTGAATCTGTATGGCTAAACTGCTGGTTGAAGGAATAGAGTTGAGCGGATTGGCCATCGGCTAGAAACAAAGCGGAACCACTGTCGCCTTCAATATATTGCTGGAAATAAGCACCTTGTGAGTCGCTCTGTTTATCAGAATCGGTGATGAATTGGCCGCCAAAGCTATTAATAGGCTTACGAAGCCAGCGCCCTGACCGACTATCATCGGCAATGAAACTTATTTTAGGGTAAGGAATAGCAAGGCGCTGCAATAATGAGAAAAATAGGTGTGGGGTTTTGACTTGCTCAATAATATCAGCAGGATTACCAACGAGCCTCACCGTGTCAGGTAATGACTTTAAAATGGGATAAAAAGCCTCGATACCACTGCCATAAAGCAATGAACAAGGTTGGTTTTGACTAAGATCAAGAAGAGTTTTGGTGACGGCAGCGTGGTCATGCAAGTTGCTAAGGGGCAGCCAGCGCTCGGCGAGAGCTAGCGTATCCTGATCACCAAAGCAATCGGCTACCCAAACGGGGTAGCCTGCACTGTGTGCTAGCTGGGCAAGGAATCGCCCACTTTGTGCAACAATCAGAACTGCTTGCTGTTGCACCTGATATTGCGGTTTAGACTAGTTTGCGTGCATCTTTAAATGCATTGCGGAAATCTAAATAAACAGGCGTGTCATTTTCTAAAGCTTGACGCAATAATTCATGTTGTAGCTTGTATTTCACATTACCAACGGCAAGTGCCCCAACAGCAACAGCACCCTCTGAGTTCACAGCATGTACAAGTCTTGTACCAGAGTCCATCAGTTCAACGCCCTCAATACCTAATGGTGGAACGGCATTAACATCACCAGCGACTTTTAATTGTTTTGCATCAGCTAACACAGATGAATTTAAAACCTGAACTCCAGCTTTAGCTGCACAAAACACCACATCAGCATCTGTAATTAAGCGGGCCTTATCAGCGTCAGAAGCGGCTGCAGTTGCGGTTAAGGTAACGTTATAGCGACGTTTAGCTTCAGCAGCAAAATCAAGCGCGGTATCCAATGAGAAATGATCTACAATCGTAGTATGAGCACCTTGTTCAGCGGCAATAACTGCAGTCGCTAAACCGACAGGTCCTGTACCGCCGAAAACGATGGCTTTGGTCCCTTTTAAATCTTGTTTGAAATTATTCTTTAACTCACGCTCGACAGTAGCAACAAGCGCAGCAGCAGTGGTGAAAGCACCGCTAGGATCAGCAAAAACAGAAATTTCAAATGGAGGAACCATCGCTTTTTTCGCTGCATCGATCATATCCATTGCCATGCCAATATCTCGGCCACCAATGAAAAGTCCGGTCTTTTTGACACCGGCAGGCCCCCGCGAAAAGATAGCATCTTGTGTCATATCAGCGACTTCTTTCAATTGCACGTCTTGGTGTGGAAAAGCAATGTCATAACCAGCATCAATAGCCATATTAATATCAAAAGGACTAGTATGTTTTTTTGGTGTAAACATGTGAATGATTGAGCGTTTAGACATGGTGTTTCCTTTTATAAAAGAGTCTGGCATTGATCATAAGCGTTATTGTTTAATTAAATCAATAATAGCGCCTGTTGAATTGGCGCGAGTCGTGATTATCGAATAATCAGTTTTATTATCGAAGTGATTCGTAATGGTGTCTTCCAGCTGTGTTGTTAGCGCTAAAGCCGCGGCATCACTGTCAACAAAAATGCAGCCTGTTGGGCCCCATGAGCTTTGGGCTACCCCCGTATAACCCAATGACTGAGCCTGAGCTAATAGTTTTGCAACAGCGGGACTAGTATATCGTCCGCCTTGTGCTTGCGAGAAATGATCGCCGATTAAGCGCTGAATTTCTGTGACTGAATGTCCAAAAGAGCCAATGTCGCGCTCAATTAACGCGGGGAGTAAGGTCATTAACGTTAAATGACAAATGGCCTGCGATTCTGGCAGTGGAAAGGTGGGTAAAGTGTTGAATATTTCTGTTTCGGCTTTCCCGTGCATACCTTGACGTGTCCGTTCCATAATTAACACAACGCGCCAATTTTCTGGGTAGGCATGCCTAATCAATAATGGCGGTATATTTGAGTCAGGTCCTAGACCCCCATCGACAATAAAGCCGCCTTGATCGAAGGCGGCAATACCAATTCCTGAGCGTGAGCCGCGGTCTAAAATTGCTGCGATAGTCGGCGTATCCACATCGATATTGTATAGTCGGCTTAAGGCGGTACCTACAGCAATGGCTAATTGTGTTCCTGATCCTAAGCCAGCATGTTCGGGTATAAATTCTAGAATAGAAATTTGAATAGGTGAGGACTGACGGCTGATGTTATTAGAGAAATGATGACAAAAAAGTGTGACTAATCTATCGACCTTTTTTCGTAGCCCCTCTGGCAACACATGTCGCTCATGGGATAGACAAAAAAGAGCTTCTACGACAGTACGGTGGCTATCAATAGCCAGACCAATACTACCAAATTTTCGTCCAGTAGAACCATTAAGATCTAAGAAGCCCAGATGCAGTCTAGCAGGTGCTGTGACGCGAACAACCGTACCCAAAATGACTTACCAGGAGACAATAATAAAAGGGTTATTGCTTATCGACTTTACAAGCAATATCGTAAATGGTCGTTTCATCTAAAAATTGGTCATTACTTTCATAAAGTGACTCAATAGCACCACGGTGAACTTTCATTTTAAAGTTACCAATGGCGATAGCACCATAGAAGCGAATACCTTGCTTTTCTGTGCCATTATCCATTACTTCAAGGCCTTCTACCCCTTGTGGTGGTACGGCATTGACATCAGCAATGACTTCTAAACTATCACTGTTTTTCCATGCTATATCAGGAATGACACAAACACCCGCTGGACCTGCAGCAATGGCAACATGGGCATCTTTTAAAAGGGCTGCAACAGATTCGTCACTACGCGCCTGTCCGGGTGTAACATCAATGCCATAGGCTTCTTTCATTTGATGAACAATGGCTTTTGAGCGGGTAATATCTCGGCTAGTAATAACAACTTCAGCTGCACCTTCTTTTAATAAGAATAAAGCAGAGCGCTGCCCAACTGGACCCGAACCAATAATAACGACTTTTTTACCCGTGATGTCATAGTCGGACATGACCTTACGGGCGATAGCGGCAGCAGTGGTATTAGAACCGTTAGGGTCGAGCATGACAGAGACTTTAACGGGGCCAAAAAAAGCTTTTTTAACAGCATTACCAACCATTTCGCTGGCAGGAACGTTAGAACCACCAATAAAAATAGCACTGTTTTTTAAGTTTTTACCACCTCGGGTAAAAATCATACCATGGACATGAGGGGTGACATTATCACGTGTAATACCACCATATGCGATGACGTTATCAACATTAGAATCATAGGCTACGGCTTGATCAAAGGCACTTGGAATTGGATCCGTATCAAGGTGTAATAAAAGCTTTTTCATCAATGTCTCCGTGCGTTGGGTATCTAGGTTAAAAAAGGTCTTGTTATCAGAATTTTACAGTAACTCGTCCAACTATAGGTAACAAAGTCCGGACAAACCTCTCGTTTTTCAATAATATCTGACAGGCATGCTGGTACAATAAGCACTATTTTTATATTTCAAGAGTGTGAGACCAGCAACCATGACAGTCCGTACCCGTTTTGCCCCTAGCCCCACTGGTTATTTACACGTAGGGGGTGCTCGCACGGCTCTATTTTCTTGGTTATATGCCAGAAAACATGGCGGAAAATTTATTTTGCGGATTGAAGATACTGATTTAGCTCGCTCAACGGAAGAATCGGTCAATGCTATTTTAGAGGGCATGACTTGGTTAGGGCTGACTTATGATGAAGGTCCTTTCTTCCAGACACAACGTTTTGACCGCTACAAAGAAGTTATCGCGCAATTATTTGAGCAAGGTGATGCTTATCATTGCTATTGTTCGAAAGAAGCTTTGGAAGAAATGCGTGAGCAGCAAAGGGCAAACAAACAAAAGCCACGTTACGATGGTCGTTGTCGTTATTTAAAAGCCCCACCTTCTGGGGTTACGCCGGTTATTAGGTTTAAAAACCCGACGGAAGGTAATGTCGTGGTAAAAGATAATGTTCGGGGTGATGTTGTATTTCAAAACGCAGAACTAGACGATTTAATTATAGCCCGCTCGGACGGATCACCGACCTATAATTTGACAGTCGTTGTAGATGATATGGACATGGCGTTAACTCATGTGATTAGAGGCGATGATCACCTGAATAATTCACCGAGACAAATTAATATTTTTAAAGCCTTGAATGCCGAAGTCCCCGTATTCTCACATGTGCCAATGATTTTAGGAGACGATGGCGCTAGGCTATCAAAACGTCACGGCGCAGTGGGCGTGATGAATTACCGGGACGAAGGTTATTTGCCAGAGGCCTTATTGAATTACTTGGTCCGTTTGGGCTGGTCACATGGCGATCAGGAAATTTTTTCATTGGATGAAATGATTCAATTGTTTGATATTACTGATGTCAATAAAGCAGCGTCGAGCTTCAACACCGATAAACTTATTTGGCTTAATCAGCACTATATTAAGACCAGTAGTCCAGAGCATGTAGCCCGCCACTTGAGCTATCACATGGGCAAGTTAGGCGTTGATCCCACGCGAGGACCGACTCTAGTTGACGTTGTGGCACTTCAGCAAGAACGGGCTAAAACCTTAGTTGAAATGGCTGTGAACAGCCTCTTTTTCTATCGTATACCAGAGGGCTATGATGAAAAAGCAGCAAAGAAAAACCTGACAGCAAAGAGTGCGGTCTTTTTAGCCGATATGAGACAGCGGTTATCAGTAATAACAGTCTGGCAGTCAGAACCTGTCCATGATGAAATTAAGGCATGTGCAGCACAGTATGAAGTGGGGATGGGTAAAGTGGCGCAACCGATTAGGGTTGCAGTGACAGGTACGACTATTTCACCGCCACTAGACGCGACTTTAGCTTTACTGGGGCAAGAGAGAACATTGACAGCAATTGACAAAGCATTAGTCTGGATTGAACAAAACTCAGCCAGCTAGCCGATTTATTTCACGAGCTTTAAGCTGGGACGTTCTTTTGTTGGAGATATCTTTTTGGGAGAAGTCGGCGGCTGCGGGATTTCTTCATCTGTAAAAAACATGCCTTCGTTGTTTTCTTTACCATAGATGCCTTGAATGGCCTCAATAGGGATGAACAGCTCCATTGCTCTGCCTGAGAAGCGGGCAGAAAAGCTTATCCACTGATTGTCGGCTTGGAAGTGTTGGACAGCATCAGGTGCAATATTCAATACAATTTTATCGTCATTAATATATTCTTCGGGTACTTTTACACCGTCGATTAAAGTATTAACAAGTAAATACGGCGTTAACTGATTATCCAGTAGCCATTCATAAATAGCCCTAATAAGGTATGGTTTTTGAGAGGTCATGGTCTCATTGCTCATTCTTCATTGGTTAGACTTGCTTGAAAACTTGGCCGGCTAAATAAGCGTTTTGCATAAGCGTCGACAGCATTGGCTTTACTCGGCAGTTTAATCTTAAGCATAGGTAAACGCCAAAGCAAGGGGGCTAAGCTACAATCCAGTATAGAAAAAGAATCGCTCATAAAGTAAGGGCTGGCTCCAAATAAGGGGGCTAAGACCATTAAGTCTTCACGAAGTGTTCGTTTCGCTTCTGCCATTTTAGCTTTTTTTGCCCCAGATAAAGCATCCCAAAGTGAGTACCAGTCATGGTCAATGCGATATAACATAAGTCTGAGCTGGGCTTTCAATGCCGGGTCTAAAGGGTAAAGCGGGGCTTGAAGAAAACGCGCGTCAAGAT
>JABGUA010000010.1 GCA_018646825.1 Piscirickettsiaceae bacterium | reverse complement strand
TGGCTTTTATTACCGTGAATGGCGGCGGCTTTGAGGCCGGTCGCTTCGAGTTGTTTGACCAGTTTGTTGGCGCCGTGTTTGGTACGAGAAAAGACCAAAACCTGATGCCATTGATTGTCATTAATGAGATGGCAGAGGAGTGACGATTTTTGTTTTTTATCGACTGGGTGAATCCATTGTTCGACGGATTTGACGGTGGTGTTTCTTGGGCTAACAGAAATCTCAACCGGATTGTTAACGAGGCCTTTGGCCAATTGGCGAATCTCTGGAGAGAACGTCGCCGAAAAGAGTAAGTTTTGGCGGTTTTTAGGCAAAAACTTTATGATTTTCTTAATGTCATTAATAAAGCCCATGTCGAGCATGCGATCGGCTTCATCGAGTACCAAGACTTCCAATTGGTCAAAACGAACGGCATTTTGATTATATAAATCAAGTAAGCGACCTGGCGTGGCAACAAGGACATCAACGCCGCGGCGTAGCTTCATCATTTGCGGATTAATTTTAACGCCGCCGAAGACCACGGCGGATTTTAACGGTAGGAATTGGCCATAATTTGTCACGCTGCCATGGACTTGAGCGGCGAGTTCACGGGTTGGCGTGAGCACGAGTGCTCGGGCCTGATTACTTTTTGCTAATTGACCTTTTGATAGGCGCGCTAGCAAGGGTAAAGTGAAGCCAGCTGTTTTACCTGTGCCCGTTTGTGCGGCCGCCATAACGTCTTTGCCTTCAAAGATGGCCGGGATAGCTTGGGCTTGAATAGGTGTCGGTGTGTCATAGCCTTGTTGTTTGATGGCTTTGAGAATAGGCTCTGGCAAACTCAGATCGGTAAAAAGCATAGCGTTGGTGCTCAATTTAATAGGTATAAATACGGGGGAAGGGATGCTAGCTTACAGTGTATCTATAATAGGTGCACTTAAATTATCTTGACTTCGGGGCTTTTAAGGTAAAGTGCCTTACTATAAATTCACATTATCAATTTTATTGGAATAGGAAAGGGTATGTTTAAAACGGTCATAACGGGTCTGGCGTTATCATTTGTATTATCACAATCGGCAATGGCGAGTTCAGCCTGCCAAAAAGAGCGGGTTGAGCTACAAGTCCTCGGTTCAGGTGGGCCAGAACTGGATGATGGTCGCGCCTCGACGAGTTACCTTGTTTGGTTAGATGGTAAAGCCCGAGCCGTGGTTGACCTTGGGCCAGGGTCGAGTGTGAATTTTGGCCAGTCTGGCGCTAAGCTAGAGGATGTCAGTGTGGTTATGTTGACCCACTTACATGTTGATCATAGCGCTGATTTACCTGCTTTTGTGAAAGGGGCTTTCTTTACTGCTCGCCAACGAAACCTCACAATATTGGGACCAGAAGGTAATGACCTAATGCCGTCAGTGGATCAGTTTGTGTCTCGCTTATTTGGTGAGGAAGGTGTGTTTTCTTATTTATCTAATTATGTTGTTTCTGAGCAAGATAGCGCATTTAAACTGAAAACAAAAAGTGTCGGTTTAGGCTTAAAAGAAGTGACTTATTACCCGATTGGTAAGGAGATCATTTTAAGTGCGATACCCGTACATCATGGGCCAATTGCGGCTGTTGCGTGGCGAGTTAATATGGCGGGATGCGCCATTACTTTTTCAGGTGATATGAATAATAATTATCAGACCTTGGAAAAACTGGCTTTAAACAGCGATATCTTGGTGATGCACAATGCAGTGCCAGAAACAGCTAAAGGGGTGGCAGCGCATTTACATATGACGCCGTCACAAATTGGCCAAATTGCCCAAAAAGCCATGGTTAAACAACTAGTTGTTTCTCATCGTATGAAACGGACAATAGGTCATGAAAAGGAGGCTGAGCAACAGATTAAAAAGACTTACTCAGGCCCAATTTTATTTGCCAATGACTTAGATCGTTTTAAGCCTTTTTAAGGAATTTGCTTAGCAAGACGATACGGGTACCATTCACTTTGCCTTCGATATGTTCTGGATTGTCGGTGAGGCTGATGTTTTTAACAGTGGTGCCACGTTTGGCGGTGAAATTGGCACCTTTGACAACCAAGTCTTTGATCAAGGTAATGGTGTCGCCAGCAGTCAGTGTCATGCCATTACTATCTTTGCATAGGTTCTCGCTGTCGTCAGAGTTGGCGATTCCTTGTTGTGCCCAAGCTAAGGTTTCATCCTCAAGATAGAGCATATCGAGTAGGTCGGAGGCCCAGTCTGTTGCGGAGAGAGCTTTTAGCTGGCGGTAGACAAGGACTTGTACTGCGGAAACAGGGCTCCACATGCTGTCATTGAGGCAACGCCAGTGGTTTTCATCCAAAGGGGGTTCACCTTCAATTTGCTGCCGGCAGGAGACACAGATTAGAGTGGATTGTTGTTCTGAACTTATTTCTTGTGGCCCCAAGACCTCATACACCGATAAGTTTGTTGTGCTGTTACATAGTTCGCATTTGTTTTCGCTACGTGTGATGAGTGCTTGTTCGATATCCATCGTGGTCTCTGTCTGTCGCCAATTTGGGGCGCTATTGTCTCATAGTTAAGCCTGCGAGCCAGTGCTATGATATGCGATTGTTTTGCGGGTAAGAAGTGATGGTAGAAAAGACGCTTATTAAAGGGAAAGATAGAGACTTAGAGTCAAGCATTGTCTTTATGCAAGGGCAGTTAGCGCTACTTGGTTTTGATATTGAAGAGGTGTCCTGGCTAAACCCCGTAGAAGGCGTGTACTCGGTTCATATTCGGGATAAGGATTGTCATGCTTTATTTACCAATGGTAAGGGGAGCTCTAAAAAGGCCTGTTTAGCGAGTGCTTTGGGTGAGTTTTTTGAACGCCTAAGCTGTAACTATTTCTTTGCCGATTATTACTTAGGCGATATTATTTCGCAGCAACCTTTTGTCCATTATCCGGATGAGAAATGGTTTGAAACTGAAGAGGATATTAGACCGGAAGGGTTAATGAATGACGACTTATGGGCCTATTTTGATCCAGAACAAAATTTAGATTCTACCCGGCTATTCGAACTTAATTCAGGTGCGGGAGAGCGAGGACTTTGTGCTTTGCCTTTCGTACAGCACTCGACCCAAGAAAGGGTCTTTATCCCGGTGAATGTAATTGGCAATATTTTTGTTAGTAATGGGATGTCAGCAGGTAACAGCCATAATGAAGCTGAAGTGCAGGCTTTGTCAGAAATTTTAGAGCGTTACGTCAAACACAAAGTGATTTCAGAAGGTCTTTGTTTGCCTGATATCCCTCAGACCGTAATTGATCGTTTTCCATCTATTGCGCAGTCTATCCAGGCGATTGTCGATTATGGCTACTATCTTAAAGTGGCTGATGCCTCATTGGGTGGTGTTTTTCCTGTGATATCTGTGACTTTGATTAATCCTAAAGATGGCTCTGTGTTTGCTTCTTTTGGTGCTCACCCGTGCTTTGAAGTGGCTTTGGAACGGACAGTGACAGAACTGTTGCAAGGTCGAAGGTTGAATCAAATGGATGTTTTTCACCCGCCTATTTTTGATTTGGAGGAAGTGGCTGCACCGCAGAATTTGGAAATGCACTTTATTGATTCCAGTGGTTATATTTCGAATGATTTTTTTCGCGAGAAGTCTGATTATGTTTTCTGTGATTGGAATGTTGATAGATCAACAGAAGAAGAAGCTTTGTATTTAACGTCATTAATTCAGCAGCAAGGTTTTGAAATATATAAGTCGGATTTTGACCATCTCGGTGTGCCCGCTTGCCGAATATTGGTACCTGGCATGTCAGATATCTACCCTGTTGATGAATTGTTGTGGGAAAACAATAATGAAGGTGCATTGTTCCGTGAAGGGTTACTAAATCTTAGCGACGCTGGCCCTGCTGATTGGCAGGCATTGTTAGATGGGCTGGAAGCTGGTGGCTATAATGATCAGACTTTGGTGGCCCAGTTTATAGGTCTGTTACCCGATGTTGATAGCCTTTGGGCTGAACTTCGATTGGGAGAGCTTAAGGCTATGTTAAGTTTAGCCGTGCAAGATGAAACGGCATTAGATTGGGTTGATTGGTGTTTAGCCTTGGAAGACTTAACGGAGCAGCGACTTAAACACTATCGCTGTGTTAAAGCTTTATTAGAAATCAAATGGCACCATGAGCGGGGTTATGATGACTATGTTAGTGGCTTTGCTTTGCTTTATGGCCAGGAAACAATGGCAAAGGCGTTGGCTGTGGTTGAAGGTGAGGCTTTGTTTGAGGGTTTAACTGTGCCAGGTTTGTTGCTTGAAGGCTTTATACAACACCATCGCTTGTTAGTTGCTTATGGAAAGTTACAGAAGGCAAAAATGAGTTAGGTTTATCTTGTTGATTGCGTTATCTTTCTGGAAAGCGGGCTTAAGACCGTAAACTCGAGCACTGAATTCTGAGTCATGCCTTCCCTGAAAACAGGTGTTTTCAGGCAAAACCCCTGTCGTCTTAACCAACCTCCAGCTATTATACTTTGAGGCTAATAACTGGAGGTGTTCGTCAGTCGTGGTTTATTCTAATTTAACGCCCCATCTCGATGCGCTCACACCGGCATGACGAATGTGAGGGTGAGAGCCGATGACATTGTTCACAGCTGATTCTTGTTGGTTATTGCTGTCAACCAACAGTATATGTTTGCCTTCATGAAGTAGCTTTTGGAAGGGGGCGTAGTTAATGTTTGGCTTTTGTATGCCAATCAAACCGCCTTCCCAGGTGCTAAAACCGAGGACAACTAAGGATAAAAATACAAATGGTAACCAACCAGCGGCACTTTGTGTCCAGCCCATAAAGTGGGAGAGAGCTAAAATGAACAGTGCGCCAACAACGCCAACGATTGCGCCTACTTCTGCCGAGTGAACGACGTCTTGTTGAAAGAATGAATTTACCGTGTGCAAATGGTGATTTTCTACATCGGCGGCACTTTCGCTAAGAACGTGTATTTGTGACTCTTTGATACCTATGGATTCGAGTTCTTGTTCAACCTGCTCTAGGTCATCAAGATCATCTGCAACATAATAATGCTTAACCATGACACATACTCCCCGGCTATAAAGCCAATTACGTGATTAAAAGGAAATGCATTTAATTACGGTTATATACCTTTAAATACATTCTTGCAATACACATTTTGAGATTCAGGTGGCAGGGGAATTTGAAAAAAAACGGTTATTTCTTTCCAGTTCAAGCTTTACATGGGACAAAGGGGTTAAAGCATACAAAACAGATGCTTAGTATATGTGGTGAGGAGAAAACCAGTTTGTGCGGGCTAGTTTCAGGATGCTAGGCATCACTATTTTATAAACCGTTTTTCAGTAAGCTTGATAGTTCGCTGGCACTGACGGGTTTACTAAATAAATAACCTTGCACATTCATACAGCCTAGCTTTTGAAGAAGGGTAAACTGCTCCACTGTTTCGACGCCTTCAGCTGTAATTTGGTAGCCGAGCTCAGCGCCCATTCTAATAATAGAGTTGATGAGTATGTGAGTTTTTTCGTCTTCTATCATGTCATCAATGAAGTATTTATCGATTTTTAAGCAATCTACATCAAGGTGTTTCAGCGAAGAAAAAGAGGAGTAACCTGTGCCAAAATCATCGATCGCTAACTGTAGCCCAAGGCCTTTTAGCTCTTTAAAAACGGAAAGATTACGTTTATCAGTTTGAGCAACGCTTTCTGTTACCTCTAACGTCAGGTCTTTTGGGGCAATACCTGTCTTTTCAAAGGTACGCTTTATCAGTGGTACCAGTCCTTTATCGAGGAAGTGGTTTGGGGAAATATTAACCGCCATAGTGAGATCATGGAAGCCTTGGGCTTTCCATTTTGTTAGCTGGGAGCAAGCAGTCATTAATACCCATTCGGTCAGGGGTTTTATCATGCCGATTCTTTCTGCTGTGGCAATAAAATCTACTGGGGACACATGGCCTAATTCAGGGTGATGCCAGCGCGATAAGGCTTCGATGCCGATAATGTTACCTGTAGCCATATTAATTTGGGGTTGATATGCCAGAGTTAATTGTTTTTTATCAATGGCTTCTTTGAGGTAATGCTCAACTTGAAAATGGTATTCTGCTTTAAGGCTAAGCTCTCGATTGTAAAAAGAATATTGGTTTTTACCATTTTCTTTGGCAGCGTAGAGGGAGATGTCTGCGGCTTTCAATAAGGTCGGTATATCGGCGCCATCATCAGGGTAGTGAGCAATACCAATGCTGCATGCAGGCGTGATTTTTCTTGAGAACAGTTCTAAAGGCAGGGCAATGGCTTGAAGGCAACGTTTTGCAACTTCAGTCGTAGAGCTCTCAGCCGATTCTTCTGCAATAATACAGAACTCGTCGCCACTGAGTCTTGCAACAAAATCTATTTCACGGCAGGTGGCTTTTAGGCGTGCTGCAACTGCTTTTAGCCGTTGATCTCCCGCGTCATGGCCGAGACTGTCATTAATGCCTTTAAAGTTATCTAAATCGAGGTATAGCAGGGCGAAATGTCGATCGTAACGGTTGGCGGTGTCGATTGTTTTCTCGAGGGTTTGATAAAAGCTAGCACGGCTCGGCAGGCTGGTTAGCTCATCGGTGTACGCTAAGGTGCGTATCCGTTTTTGGCCTTGATCTCGTTCCATCACGATACTTGCAAGTTGGGCTGCAGAAGAGAGATCTTTTGATTCTTCTTCACTTGGAAGTGCAGAGTGATTGTAATACATACCAAAGGCGCCAAGTACTCTACCAGATGAGTTTTTAATCGGCTCAGACCAGCAGCATCTCAGGCCATGTGGTAGTGCTGCATCTTTGAGTTTTCGCCATTTTGGGTCGGTTTCAATATTGTCTACGATAACGCGTTGGCCAGTATAAGTAGAAGTGCCACAAGAGCCAACATCAGGGCCAAATTCGATGCCGTTTATGGCCATGCAATACTCGGCTGGTAAGCTCGGAGAGCCACCATGAATAAGTTTATTGCCATGTAATTCCAGCATTGAGCAGCGTAAGCCTGGGTGACGGTCTTCATACATTAGTGCAATGGCTTTATATATAGTTGCCGCTTCCTGGCCTACGGCAATCATTTCTAGAATGTCGGTATGTTTGTCGTTGAAGATCTGTATTTTTTTGCGTTCGGTTATGTCGACATGGGTTCTAACCAAGCGGATAGGCTTATTATCTTGCTCTCTTCGGACTAAAATGGCTCGGGATAAAATATGAAGTGTCTGGCCACTTTGGTGATGCATACGCATTTCAACCTCGAAAGTACCATCATCGGTTGAGATATAGCTTTTAACTTGTTCTAAGACGCTGTTTTTGTCATCAGGGTGAACGAGCGCTTCCCATGTGCTTAGTGTGTTTTCAAGCTCCTCTTCCTTATATCCGAGCATGTTTTTCCAACGGGGGGAGTAATAAACTTCGTCAGTTTCGAGGTTCCAGTCCCATAGCCCATCATTTGCGCCCTGCATGGCAAGGGAGAATCGCTCTTCACTTCGGATCAGTTCACTGGCATAGTTTCTGACTGTACCTTGGTGTGAGTGAGCTCTGCATTAAGTTGTTGAATCTTTTCATGCAAATGACTCTCTCGGGTGCTCGAGTTGTCCATTGATTCTCCATTTTTTACAGCCAGTATAATCAGGTTTTTGTTAGGTAGGTTAGTCGGTTATGGCTGTTTTGGGATGTGGGTACAAAAAATGCCGTTTTGGGTGTTCAGAAAATTAATGTTTCACGTGGATCATAATTGCTGTATTCTCCTCGCTTCTTGTTTACCAAGGTCTTTGGCGAGTAAGTCAGTGCGGAGCGGTAGTTCAGCTGGTTAGAATGCTGGCCTGTCACGCCGGAGGTCGCGGGTTCGAGTCCCGTCCGCTCCGCCATTTATTCTTTAAGAATGTGCTTTTCAGCCTATTATTCAAAATTTATTTCTATGGCTTAAACGAAGCCCCATATTGCCAAACTACGGCTGTTATTTGAACGATATCAAGGTTATGATGTCTATTATTCAGTGACATAATTTCGGCTTGTTGATGAGAAAAATTTTAACTCAGCTATTGGTTCTTCTGGTGTGTATGCCTTCTCTAGCATGTGCTATGCCAGCTTGTGCCCACGGAACTGCCGTTACTCAATCTGAAATGCAGCCTTGTGCAGACCATGATGATTTGGTTGAACAGCGGGGTCAAGAGACACCTGATGTCATGTTTTTACAAGACTGTTTTGGTGTCGATGTACCGCTAATTCAGTATGATTCTTCGCTACAAAAAAAAGACTTTAAAAGTGATAATTCAGCAATTGTAGAACGCGAGCCTGCATTATTTAATGCGCAGGCTTTTCTCGAAATAAGCGTTCATCCAATGTGGGATTCGACTTCCCATCCTCCTCCTAATATTGTCTTAGCTACGCAGCGTTTTCGGTTATAAATCTTCTTCCATGAATTAATTTTGTGCCATTTGTATGGCATGGCTATTTTTGTGTTTTGGAAGGAAAAAGAAGATGAACGACATGATTAAAATGTTGGTGTTGCTGAGTGTAGTATTGTCTAGCCCCAGCGTGGTATGGGCTAAATTGGTTGAATATCAGTTTGATGTTGACTATAAAACGGTCAATTTTACGGGTAAAGCCGTTCAAGCAATGACGGTTGGGGGGACTTTGCCTGCACCGACGATTGAGGCTACGGTGGGCGATACGTTGCGTGTGACATTTCATAATAAGATGGATGTCGAAACGTCAGTGCATTGGCACGGTATTTTATTGCCAAATGACCAAGATGGTGTGCCTTATTTGACGGCGCCGCCGATTGCTGCGGGCACGTCATTTACCTATGAATATCCGGTGATTCATCATGGTACTTATTGGTATCGCTCTCATACTGGATTACAAGAACAACGTGGTGTTTATGGCGCTTTGGTTTTTCACCCCAAGGAAGGTGAGCAGGTTGAAGCAGATCATGAAGCGGTCGTCGTGCTGTCGGATTGGACAGATGAAGATCCGAATCAAGTGATGCATAACCTAAAAAAATCAGATGATTATTACGCCTTAAAAAAGGACAGCGTGCAGTCTTGGGCAAAAGTTATTCAGCAGGGTTCAAAGGCGATTAAGCATCGATTAGATGGGGCGTTGATGCGAATGGGCCCAATGGATATTTCGGACGTTGGCTATGATACTTTTTTAGCTAACGGACAGAAGACTTTTGCTCTTCCTAATATTAAAGCCGGTGAGACAGTTCGCCTACGGTTGATTAATGCGGGGGCATCAAGCTACTTTAATGTGGCCTATGCTGGTGGGCCGATGACGATTGTGGCGGCAGATGGGGTAGATGTGGTGCCTTTTGATGTCGTGCGGCAGCGAATGGCGATTGCTGAAACTTATGATGTCATTGTGACAGTGCCAGACCATGGGGCATATGAATTTAGAGCGACATCACAAGATGGCACGGGCTATAGCAGTGTAATTATGGGTGAAGGCGTATTGATGGCTGCGCCAACAATGTTGAAACCAGAGCCGATGATGATGGATCATGCAATGCACAATGATTTAGATCACGAGAACCATGCAGGGATGAAGAAAATGGATCATGCTGCGATGGGCCATAGTGTTGAAGAGGCTGAGGCGCAAGCAACAGAGATGATGGAATATGAACTACTACGCTCGCCTACACCAACCCATTTTAACCCGGCTAATCCCAAAAGAACGGTTCAGCTAGCTTTGACAGGCGATATGGAACGATATGCCTGGTCATTTAATAATAAAGTGCTGAGCGAGAGCAGCCAGATCATGATTCGTCGGGGTGAGACGGTGCAATTTGTTTTGGAAAATAAAACGATGATGGCCCATCCAATCCATCTTCATGGTCATTTCTTTCGGGTGTTGAATGGCCAAGGTGATAGTGCACCGCTTAAGCATACCGTAAATGTACCAGCAATGAAGACGGTGACAATTGAGTTTTTAGCGAATGAAGAGAAGGATTGGTTTTTCCATTGTCACAATCTTTACCATATGAAATCCGGCATGACACGAGTTGTGAGTTATGAGGCGACGACACAGCTTGATAAGGCCTATTTGTCGAATGTGTATTCGGATCGGCACTGGTTTTATTTTGCTGATTTGTCGGTACAGAGTCACTTCACTGGTGGCGAAATCCGTGCGGAGAATACGTGTAATGCGTTCAATGTTGAGTATGACTGGAATTATGAAGGTGACTATGAAGTTGAGGCGACTTATGAACGCAGCTTTAATCGCTTTTTTGAGCTGTATATCGGTGGTCAATTTGAGCGTGAAGATGGCGATGTCGACAATATAGCCGTCGTCGGCGCACATTATCTTTTGCCGTTGCTAATTGAGATGGATTTGCGTTTAGATAACGAAGGGCAAGGCCGTTTGGGTTTTAGTAGCGAGTTACAGTTAACTAACCGCACGTCATTCGAATGGGATATTAATACCGATCATGAATACCGTTTACAGCTAGAGTATGAGATCAATAAACTGGTTTCTATAGTGGGAAGCCGTGATGATCAATATGACTGGGGTGTCGGTGTTGAAGTGAAGTTTTAAATTATGTTGATAAAAAGCTGTTGAGGCCCATTTGTTTGAGTTTAAGCTCTGTTGCTTTTTGCTTGTCTTTGGCAGTGTTGTAACCCCAGTCGGCCAGAAAAAGCTGGATGGCTTTCAGGTCATGGTCATTCATGACATTGACAAGTGTGGGCAGGCGATCTTCTACAAAGACGATGGTGTGGCTAGGGTGCTCATCTTGAAGTTGGCGTAATACTTGTTGTTTACTGAGATTACGGTCAAGGCCAAAGATTTGTTCGGGTGGAATCGCAATTTTGTTAGCTAATAGTATTTGTTCAACAAACCGCTCTTGTTTGGTGGTGATAATGAAGCAATTTTTATTATCGATTGATGATAATTTTTTTTGAATGCCAGGGAATAAAGGGTTCATGGCTAGCCAATCACTTAGATCGTTTTCTATCCACTGATCTCGGGTGCTACCGAAGCGTTGTTTTAGCTTATCTATGTCGAGTTGATCTCTCCTGATGAGGCTTTCTATTCTATGCGGGAAGTCGTTGAGTAGGGCATCAGGTGAAACGCCTTCAAATAATAGCCTAACAATCAGAATGGCTTCGTAGCCCGTTTCCAGTGCTGGTCGGACGAACTTGAACTGTTCGATCAGTTCAGCGGGGATGTATTCAGGCATTTTAGGCCATAAATAATGGCGGGCTGCCTTCCAACCAGTAATGCTTGTTTCTAGGGCGCTATCGCAGATGACGCCATCAAAGTCTAGGGCGTAGAGTGTTGGTTTTGTCATGATGGCAGTTAGTTTGAAGAAAAGGAGGCGATGGCTAAATTATTTACCCATCGTTTAAATTTTAATAGCGGGTGTATGGCCGTTGAACGGTTTGTTTGGCAACACGTGTTTCACCATTAACATATAGGATTCGAACTTTATCCCCTATCTGCAAGGGGTTGCTGGCTTCATAACCTTGCACAACAGAGATGACTTTGTCGCTGTCATTCATGCGAATGACTAATTCGACGCCTTGTGATTTTGTGAGGCCTTCTTCTGCTGCTGCACCGGCTAAGCCACCAGCAACAGCGCCGATTACTGCGGCAACTTGGGCACCCTTGCCTCCGCCTACGCTGCTACCAGCAACACCACCCACTGCGGCACCTGCGATAGTACCGATTGGGCTTTTCGTGCCTTCTATGACGACAAAGCGAGTGTCTTCAACTGTGCCGAATTCGACAGACTGTACTTGCCTGGCATCATCACGTGAATAGACGTCACCTTGTAAATTACTGGCGCAGCCAGTGAGTAAAACGAGTGCCGTAGCAGTGGCGATTAGACCTGTTTTATTAAATTTCATGTGCTTCTCCTAAGCATGTGCTTATTGCTATGACAGCAACTAGGACATTTCTATCCCTTTTGGTAGGCGATATCGCCATTTAAAATAGTGTAGGCAACGTCATGGTTAAAGTGCCAGCCGCTAAAGGGACTATTCTTTCCGGCACTAATAAACTGTTTCGGCTGACACTCTAATTCGGCATGAGGGTCAATAAGACAGATATCCGCTTGTGCGCCGATTGATAAATGCCCAGCGTCAATACCTAAAATTTGAGCGGGGTTATGTGTCAGGTTCGCAATAGCTTGTTGCAATGAGAGCTCTTCATCTTCGACTAATTTTAGGGTCAGGGAAAGTAATGTCTCTAGGCCTGAGATACCCGGTTTAGTTTCGGCAAACGGGCCTAGCTTGGCATCATTGCTGAGGGGCCGGTGATGTGAACTGATTGTTGTGATTACACCATCTCTGACGGCTTGTTGCAGTTGTTCGCGGTCACGTGTGCTGCGTAGTGGCGGCATGACATAGCTTAAGCTATCGTAATTGCCAATGTCATGTTCGCTTAGATGTAAGTGGTGAGGGCTGACATCGGCAGTAATGGGGAGACCCCTGTCTTGGGCATCCTTGATCATGCTAATGGTTTTCCCGCTAGAGATACTGTGAAAGTGGGCACTAACGCCTGTTTGTTCAATTAATGAGATGTCTCGCGCAATGGCAATGGTTTCAGTTGCTTCTGGAATGCCACCTAGGCCCAGCCTTGAGCTAACCATGCCTTCATGAATACAACCTTGAGATTGTAACCAAGGATCGGCGGCATTGATGAAGAGGGTGAGATCGAGTGTGGCGGCATATTCCATTGCACGGCGCAAAACCAGGGGGTTTTGAATGGGGTTTAAGCCATTGCTGACACCGAGGCAACCTGCTTGCTTAAGTGCAAGCATTTCGCTTAATAATTCGCCTTCTAAGCCTTGTGTAAGGGCGCCAATAGCATAGACATGCGCATGACCCGCTTTGGCTGCCTTATCTTCGATGAGGTCAACGGCCGCGGGCGAATCAATAATAGGGTCGTGATTCGGAGGAGTACAAAGTGATGTTATACCGCCTTTAATGGCTGCTTTAGCTTCGCTGGCGATTGTGGCTGTATGCTGTTGGCCGGATTCACATAATTGTACGGATAGATCGATTAAGCCGGGGCAGACAATAAGGTTTTCTGCGTCAATGATTTTTTCTGCTATAAATCTTTCGGGCTGTGACCCTATGGCGAGGATACGTCCATTATCGATATAAAGGTTTTTTTTGACATTAATTTGATTGGCAGGGTCGATGAGGTGGCCATTGATAATGCTGAGTTTCATGCATTAACCTCTTTTTGCTCTGAATGTGATCCTAGTGCCATTGACATCACGGCCATGCGAACGGCAATGCCATGCGTGACTTGCTCTAAAATGACGGATTGAGGACCATCGGCGACGGCCGATTCGATTTCAACACCGCGGTTGATCGGGCCTGGATGCATGACGATGGCATCAGGTTTGGCGAGTTTTAATTTTTCTTCAGTGAGACCGTAGCTTGCAAAGTACTCATGGGCGCTTGGCAGCAATGCCCCTTGCATACGCTCGAATTGGAGCCGTAATGTGATGATGACATCAACGCCTTGCAACCCAGCTTCTAAATCATGGTAGACATGAACGCCTAGGGTTTGGCTATCTGCTGGTAGTAAGGTCTTGGGCCCAATGACGCGGATTTCACCGACGCCGAGTGTTGATAAGGCTTGAATTTGTGAGCGGGCGACGCGTGAGTGGAGAATGTCTCCGATAATGGCGACGCGAAGGTCGGGGAAATGCTGTTTGTGGCGACGGATGGTAAACATGTCGAGCATGGCTTGTGTTGGATGGGCATGGCATCCATCGCCAGCGTTAATTACACTGACGTGTGGGGCAACATGTTGGGCGATAAATTCAGCGGCGCCACTTTGGTTGTGTCTGACGACAAACATATCAGTGTGCATGGCTTGTAGATTATGTAATGTGTCGAGCAGGCTTTCACCTTTTGATGTTGCTGAGGTATTGATGTTGAGGTTCATGACATCGGCAGACAGCCTTTTGGCAGCGAGTTCAAAAGTGGTCCTGGTGCGGGTACTGTTTTCGAAAAACAGGTTCATGATTGTTTTCCCCCGGAGTAACGGGACTTTCTTGACTTGGCGGCCGGAGATGCTCGAAAACTGTTCGGCACGGTCCATTATTTCGGTTAAAAGATCACGCTTAAGACCTTCAATGGTTAGGAAGTGCTTGAGTTGGCCATTTTCAGTCAATTGGTGATGGGTCATGCCTGCCCCTCATTGTCTTTTAGTTCGAGTCGAAGGCCATTGTTATTGGTGAGCTTGATTTGTTGGTTTTGGGTCAGCTCTATGGTTTGTCCGACAATGTCAGGTTGGATAGGCAGTTCACGGCCATCGCGTTCGATTAAAACGGCTAATGTCACGGTGGCTGGCCGGCCATAATCAAAGATTTCGTTAAGTGCGGCTCTGACAGTTCTACCACTGTGTAAAACATCGTCAACCAGGAGTAATTGGCGGTCATCGACTGCAAAAGGTAAGTCTGAGGGAGTCACTTGTGGATGCATGCCGATGCGGGTGAAGTCATCCCGATAGTAAGCAATATTGAGCGTACCCAATGTGGCATCAAAAAAATCAGCTCCCAATAGTTCGGCAAGGGCTTTGGCAACCCAGACACCGCCACTGTGGATGCCGATGAGTAGAGGTTGTTTACCCCCGAGACTGATGCGGATATCGTCGGCCATTGATTGGAGTGTTTGTTCGATATCGATGTAATCTATTGGCGTTGTCATTGCTGGTTCAACCATGATTGAAGAATAAGTTGTGCTGAGATGCGATCAACATCATCTCGGTTATTAGACTGCATTTTACTCTGAATGCCAAGTTGATCGAGTGCTTCGAAAGTACTAAGCCGTTCATCTTGCCATTCGACGGGCAAATGAAAACGCCCATTTAAGCGATTTCCGAAGCGTCTTGCGGCTACGGACATCTCTTGTTCTGTGCCATCCATATTGAGTGGTAAGCCGACAATCAGTCGTTGTGGTTGCCATTCGTTGATAAGGGATTGTATTTGGTCCCAGTTGGGAATACCTTCACGCGCCTTTATGACAGTAAGGGGGCTGGCAGTATTTGTGAGTTCTTGACCTACAGCGACACCAATGTTCTTCATGCCAAAATCGAAGCCAAGGAATGTGCGCGGTTGGCTCATGCATGTCCTACGTGATCAGGTATGAGCGTGATATCAATGCCGAGTAATGCGGCAGCTTGTTGCCAAGCGGTTTGCCCGGAACGGTGAAACAAAATATTGTCGTCAGCTGTGACCGTTAGCCAGTCATTACCTGTGATTTCTTGTTCTAACTGGCCTGCTGACCAGCTGGCATAACCGAGCGTAACCAGGATATTGTTTGGTCCAGCTTGGAGGGCAATCGTTCTAAGCATATCGGTTGAGCCGCTGAGGAAAATGCTATCGGAAATAGCGACGCTCGTTTCTACGGTATCTAGGGAGTCGTGTAGCACTATGCCTTGGTTTTTAGCAACAGGCCCACCAAATAAAACGGGAGTGTCATTGGTTTTCGTGTGTTGATGGGGAATTTCAATGTGGTCGAGTAATTCACTTAGCATAATATTGCTTGGCCGGTTAATGATGAGCCCATTGCCCCTTGGTTTGAATGTTCGCAGAGGTAAACGACGGATTGATGAAAAAAGGGGTCGCTTAAGGATGGCATTGCTATCAAGAAATTATTTTTTAATGAGGTCTCTGTATTGGCCATTGGGTTAGAAAAAGGTGATTCCAACCGAAAAGAGGCGTTCAACTTCTGTGATATAACGTTTATTGATTAGGAATAAAATAACGTGGTCTCCGGCTTCAATCACGGTGTCATGATGCGTGATGACGACATTATCACCGCGAACGATAGCGCCAATAGTGGTGCCTGGAGGAAGCTTGATTTCACTGATACTGCGACCGACGACGAGCGAGGAATTTTTGTCGCCATGTGCAATGGCTTCCAGCGCCTCTGCGGCGCCGCGGCGTAATGAATGGACGGCGACAATATCACCACGGCGGATATGGGCGAGCAGGCTGCCGATGGTCGCTTGTTGAGGAGATAAGGCGATATCGATGGTACCGCTTTCTACGAGATCAACATAAGCTGCACGGTTTATTAATGAGAGGACTTTTCTGGCACCGAGGCGTTTTGCCAGCATGGCCGATAGAATATTGGCTTCATCGTCATTGGTTAGGGCGCAAAACAGGTCGACATTATCAATGTCTTCTTCGATGAGCAGTTCTTCATTGGCAACATCACCGAGTAAGACAATACTATTGCTGAGTTCTTCTGATAGGGCTTCTGCACGTATTGGGTTCGATTCGATAATCTTGACTTGGTAGTCATTTTCGAGGGCTTTAGCCAGTCGCGCACCGATATTACCGCCACCAGCGAGTAGAATGCGTTTATAGGGTTTGTCGAGCCGGCGTAGTTCTGCCATGACGGACAATGTGTCTTCTTTTGCCGCGATGAAAAAGACTTCATCGTCGGCTTCGATAATGGTTTCAGCCTGGGGAATGATGGGACTGCCATCTCTAAATATAGCCGCAACACGGGTGTCTGTTTTGGGGATATGCTTGCGTAGTTCTTTAAGGGGGCTGCCAACTAAGGGCCCGCCATGGAAGGCCTTAACTGCAACGAGCTGAACTTTGCCATCAGCAAAATTGAGGACTTGTAAGGCATTGGGGTGCTCAACAAGGCGCTCTATGTATTCTGTAACGATTTGCTCTGGGCTGATTAGCATATCAATAGCGATTTTTTCAGGGCTAAACAGGTCTGGGTTCGACAAGTAGGCAGCGCTACGGATACGGGCGATTTTGGTGGGTGTTTGGTAAAGCGTGTGACAAATTTGGCAGGCAATCATATTCGTTTCGTCGCTGTTAGTAACAGCGAGAATGAGATCAGCATCTTCTGCTCCGGCACGGGCAAGGACATCGGGGTGAGAAGCTTTACCTTGTACGGTACGGATATCGTAATGATCTTGGAGACGTTCCAATAACTCGCTACTTTTGTCGACAACTGTAATGTCATCATCTTCGCGGGCAAGACTTGCTGCGACAGATGAGCCGACTTGACCTGCACCGAGAATAAGAATTTTCATAGTGTGTCCTAGGTCTGTTTAGTATCGATATCTAAGGAGCGGAGTTTACGGTAAAGGTGGGTACGTTCCATTCCAGCGAGTTTGGCGGCTTTGCCAACGTTACCGGCAGTTTGCTGTAGCTTATAGAGTAAGTAAATACGCTCGAATTGCTCGCGAGCTTCTCTCAAGGGTAACTCGTAATTGATACTATTACTGGCTTTCTGTTCTTCTTTTGATGGGGTGAGGGCCTGTTCAATATCTGCCTCATCAATATCATCACCTTCTCCTAAGACTAAGAGACGTTGGATAATGTTTCGTAGCTCTATGATATTGCCCGGCCATGGGTAATTTCTAAGCCGGTTTTGAGCGGCGACAGTGAAATGGCGGTAGGGCAACTGATTTTCAGCAGTGTACTGATCGACAAAATGGTGGATTAGCTCAGGAATATCTTCGATATGATCAACTAATCTTGGGATGTGTAGTGAAATACTGTTAATTTTGTACAACAAGGCTTCATTAAACAGGTTGTTTGTGACGCTTTCCTCGAGATTGTGATGACAGGCAAAGATAAGTTGGCAGTGGTCTAGCTTACCATTTTCTAATAAGTGCAATAGTAGTGTTTGTGCCTTTTCATCAAGCTTTGAGACATCGTTCAGATAGAGGCAATTGTTTTCTGCCAAAGAGGCTAGCTTGAGACAGTCAGTGGGGAAACTGTCGGCAGAAAGCTCGATAAACTTGCCTTCAGCGTAAGATCCCAAAGAATGTAGATAATGGGCAAAACAACGTTTTCCAGTGCCGCCTTCACCAATTAACAAAATGGGCATGGCATGTTTGGCGACGCGCTGTGCTTGTTTACGGAGTAAGACCGTTTCAGGGCTTTTGCCGACAGGCTCTTGGACTTGGTGTTGTTTGGATGCGGCTAACTTAAGCTGATTTGCTAGGGCTGCTTCAACGCCACGCAATAGTTTAGCTGTCGAAAGGGGTTTCTCGATGAAGTCACTGGCCCCTAGACGGGTTGCTTCTACTGCTGTTTCAATGGTGCCATGACCTGACATCATCACAACAGCGAGATTGGGTTCTTGTTGTTTAAATTCTCTCAGGAGGCTGATGCCATCGATGTCAGGCATCCATATATCTAATAAGACGAGCTGGGGTAGCTGTTCCGATAGACGGGCGCGTGCAGTATTCCCATCTTCAGCGATAGTGACTTGATAGCCTTCATCTTGCAGGATATCTTGGATCAGTTCTCGGATCGCAGGTTCATCGTCAACGACGAGGATATAAGGTTTATCTTGTGTGCTCACGGTATAGTTTTCTCCAACGGCAACCGAATTATTATACAGGTACCGGAAGGGTCTAAGTTCTCAGTCCAGACAGAACCCTGATGTTCATCGATAATTTTTTTCACGATGGCAAGGCCTAAGCCTGTTCCACGTATTTTATTGGTGGCATAAGGTTCAAATAATTTGGTCATCATATCATCCGGAATGCCTGGCCCGGAATCCCGAATAGTGAGTTCTAACCAATTTCCCGGTGTGTCGTTAATTTTATGGTAGTCAATTTGGATTGTAACAGGCAAGCTGGCATCTTCACTGGCTTCGATGGCATTTTTGATCAAGTTGTGGAGAACTTGTCGAAACCGGTTACTGTCCAGTTTGAGGGCGATATCAGGAGAATCGATTAAAGTTATCTTATGTTTAGTGTTGCTTTGATAGAGTGCAATGACTTCATGGATAAATGTTGATATCGAGATGGATTCTAATTTTAGGCTGGGGCTTTTTGCATAATCTGAAAAGTCGTTAACCATGTCTTTCATAGCATCAACTTGCTGGATGATGGTGTTGGTTAGTTTATGAAGCTGTTCAGTTTGCTCTTCCGGTACCAAAGGTTCGTATTTAATCTGCAGCCGTTCTGCTGACAGCCGGATAGGGGTAAGCGGGTTTTTTATTTCGTGGGCGAGGCGTCTTGCAACTTCTCCCCACGCAGCATCACGCTGTGCTTGGATTAGAGTGGTGATGTCGTCAAAGACGATGACCCAACCTACGCCATTAAGCAAGGGGGTGCCTCGACACATTAAGATTTGTAGCTGTAGCCCATTATGCAACTCTATTTGCTGATGCCAATTGATTTTGTTACGGATTTCGGTTGTGACCATTTGAATGAAGCTTTGTAGGTGTCGGTGTTGCTGTTCTAGTTTGCTAAAAGGCATTTCGAGATGGGGTTGCAAATTCGTTTCTAAAATGGCACTACTAGCGACATTAGCGGTTTTAAGATATAGGAGCTTATCTAAGGTAATAACGCCGCTTGAGAGGCTGCCAAGGACGGCGCCAAGGTAGTTGGTCTGTTGTTCTAGTAAGCGATGGCTAACTTGTGTCGCATCACGGGCCTTGGTTAGGCGTTGGGTCATCTGATTGAAAGACTGTACGAGAAAGCCAATTTCGTCGCCCCCTTTTGTGGTGAGCTGGGTGTTGTAGTTACCTGACGCAACAGATTGTGTTCCATCGGCTAAATCCTGCAATGGCTGGACAATACGGCGAGAAATCCAGATGGCAAACCAGATTGATGCGAGTACAGTGAGTAAGACGATAAGACTTAAGGTGAGGGTGAAAATGCTGATCAACGGTTTTCGAAGGTAGTTCAGCTCTTTATAATCGGTATAGGCATCCTGCACCGTTTTTCCTAGCTTACTGAGCTGTTCATTAACAGGAAATAGGACATGTAGCATTTTCTCGTCTTCACCCATACCTGTTTTAGGGATGCGTACAGCTGCGCGTAGTTGTAGTCTATCGTTGTCACCAGGATCAAGACCGATATAATCTTCTTCCTGTTTTAGTTGCCGGAAGATGGCCTCATTAGGCAGGTCTGGTACGATAATATTGGGGTTTTGGATGCTGGATGTGACGAGTTGACCATCCATAGTCCAAACACTGAGTTCTATTGCACCGCTGAGATCAGTCAGGTCACGCAGGTTGGTATTAAATTCAGAAACAGGGACTTCGCTGAGGACACCTGACATCATTCTGGTTTGTCTTAATAATGTGCGCTTCCTGTCGCCGAAAGCGGTTCGACTTAATTCTAATGAGTCGTTTAAGGCGCGCTCTATTTCGACATCAAACCAGCTATTAATACCTCGATGTAAGAAGTGAACAGAGAAGCTGTATACGATACTGGTCGAGATAAGAATAAGTAGGACGAACACGCCGACAAGGCGGACGGTAAGCTTGGAGCCGGGCTTTTGTGTTTTAAAGTCTCGGCGTAGCCGTAAAAAGCTTCTAAACAAGAGGCCTACCAATAAAATTAAGGTGAGGATCGCTAGCCCAAAAATGGGCAAGAAGAGCTCGTTTAGCCTTGAACTGTCTTGAGTTGCGGTGCTCAACAGAATGGTCAGGATAAGCAGTAAGCCGCCAAGAATGTAATAGGGTAAAGGGCTCTTACTTATGCGTTTTATGGTGTTCATGGCCAGTTTGCGCTGACCCATGGGCTGGCAATCTGCCATTTGTCAGAAACCAGTGCACCCGGACGCATTGGTGTTGGCAGTGCATGGATATCTAGTTCAGTTCGGATCTCAAACGTCATCACATTAGGCTCAATGTCATACTCTGGTGGTAAATTGAAAGCGTGTATTTTGCCCAATGCTGTTAGCGCGGTTTCCAGAGAAGGGAAACTGCGTTGTTTATTATTACCGAGTGTTAATAAAATATATTGCTCTGATAAGGCGTGGTAACGTAATTCGTGAGCGATAACCGTTGACCATAGCGTTTTTTGCCAACCCCAAGGCCAGTGTTTGCCGATAATAGGGAAAGGTTGGCTTAACTGAAAATGTTGGAGGAAAGTGATTGGTACGCCATTTTCTAGTGCCTCTATAACGCGAGGGGTTAAAGGGTAGCGAATGTTTGCGTCAAGCGTATAACCATTGCCGATTTTGGTAATGGTGGGATTGTCGATAGAAAAATGCTCTGCTGCCAGACTATTTAGGCTTAGCAAGAGTAATAAGCTGGTGAAAATCGCTTTAGCGGTGGCGAAGGCAGGCATAAAAAAAGCCGTCAAATTGGTTTTCACCCGGTAGGCGCTGATAGCCTGCAGGCCTTTTTGTGGCAGGTTCGGGGTTAATTTTACATTCTTCTGCATCTGGGTGCCGGCTTAAGAAATCAATGATTTGTTGTTCATTTTCTTGTTTGATAATGGAGCATGTGGTGTAGACCAATAAACCACCAGTGTTGAGCAACGGCCACAATTTTTCAAGTAGTTGCCGTTGTTTTTCAACAAGGTTGCCAATATCACTTGGCCTACGGAGTACTTTGATGTCTGGATGGCGACGAATCACGCCGGTACCAGAGCATGGGGCATCGATTAGAATTCTGTCGAAAAGTTGTCCATCCCACCAGCTATCGATATCCGCAGCATCAGCGGCTTTTAAGGTGGCTTCTAGCTTGAGCCGATCGGTATTTTGGGTGATTTGCGTGAGCCGTTTAGGGTCAATGTCTAGCGCAATGATTTGGTTGTCCGGTTCAATTTCGAGGATATGGCAGGTTTTACCGCCGGGTGCGGCGCAGGCATCAAGGATGCGCTGTTGGGGTAAGATATCGAGTATGGCGGCAACGTGTTGAGCGGCGGCATCTTGCACAGAAACGTGACCATCGGTAAAACCTGGAAGCTGATAAACATCACAAGGAG
>JABGUA010000011.1 GCA_018646825.1 Piscirickettsiaceae bacterium | reverse complement strand
TGGCGTGGTTACAGCCAAAATGATAACAAACCTGCCATCTCTGGTAGCTTTGACTACGGTCATGCTAGCGGCTTATACGCTGGTACATGGGCTTCAAACGTCAACTTTGGTGACGACACAAGCATCGAAATTGATATTTACGCAGGTTACGCCAACGAGATTGGTGACACAGGTATTAGCTACGATGTTGGTTTGTTACGTTATATCTACCCTGGTGAAAGTTACAACTGGAATGAGCTTTATGCTTCTCTTGGCTATAGCTACTTCAGTGTCAGTGTCGCACATTCAGGTGATGTTTACGCCAGTGGCGAAACGGGTACTTATTACTCATTAGGCTTCGACTATGACCTACCAATGGGTCTTGCTTTAAGCGCAGGATACGGCTACTACGATTATGACGATGACGTTTCTGAAGATAGCCCTTCAGATTACCGCATTGGATTATCAACTGAACTTGTCGGCTTTGGCTGGGACTTAACTTACACCGATTCAGACAGTGATGGCGAAGACTTCTACGGCGAAGATCTTGCTGATGGTCGTGTCATTTTCACAGTCTCAAAATCTCTATAAGCAATTATACGGCTGCTTACCCAACTATAGGGCAAGCAGCCCTTTTACAACGAAGGAATAACTTATGAAACAAGTTGTAGCAATAATAAAGCCCTTCAAACTGGACGATGTCCGTGAATCTCTATCAGAAATCGGTGTACAAGGTTTAACCGTTTCTGAAGTCAAAGGTTTCGGTCGTCAAAAAGGGCATACAGAACTTTATCGCGGCGCGGAATACGTCGTAGATTTTTTACCTAAATTGAAACTTGAAATCGCTGTTGACGATGACTTAGTTGAGCAAGTTATCGAAGCAGTCACAAAAGGCGCTAACACTGGCAAAATTGGTGATGGCAAAATTTTCGTTTACCCACTAGAGCAAGTGGTTCGGATTCGCACAGGCGAAACCGGCCCCGAAGCACTTTAATTAATTAGGAGATAATGTAATGGAGAACCAAATTTTCCAACTCCAGTATGCTATGGACACATTCTATTTTCTAGTTTGTGGTGCATTAGTAATGTGGATGGCAGCGGGCTTTTCAATGTTAGAAGCAGGCCTTGTCCGAGCCAAAAATACAACTGAAATTTTAACAAAGAATGTCTTATTATTCGCAATCGCCTCTACTGCTTATCTTGTTGTCGGTTACGACATCATGTACGGCGGCGGTGTATTCCTTGCTGGTATCGATGGTGGTGACACTTTAGTTGCTGATGCATTAGCTGCATCTGCAGAAGCCGGTTTTGATGGCGGTTCTGTTTACTCAGGCGCATCTGATTTCTTCTTCCAAGTTGTTTTCGTTGCCACTGCGATGTCAATCGTATCCGGTGCCGTTGCTGAAAGAATGAAACTCAGCGCTTTTGCTTTCTTTGCTGTTGTTATGACAGCTTTCATCTACCCAATGGAAGGTTCATGGACATGGGGCGGTAACTCAGTCTTTGGCCTATATTCATTAGGTGATGATTTTGGTTTCCTTGATTTTGCAGGCTCAGGTATCGTCCATATGGCCGGTGCAGCAGCAGCGCTTGCAGGTGTTATCTTATTAGGTGCACGTAAAGGTAAATACGGCGCTAATGGTGAAGTTAAACCTATCCCAGGTGCTAACCTACCTTTAGCTACACTAGGCACATTCATCTTATGGATGGGTTGGTTCGGTTTCAATGGTGGTTCAGTTTTAAAACTGGGTGATATGGCCAGTGCCAACGCCGTTGCAATGGTGTTTCTAAATACCAATGCTGCTGCAGCTGGTGGTGTTATTGGTGCTTTGATCATCGCTAAAATCTTATTTGGTAAGGCTGATTTAACCATGATTTTGAATGGTGCTTTAGCAGGTCTTGTTGCTATCACTGCGGGTCCTGATACACCGTCACCTTTAGTTGCAACATTAATCGGTGCAGCTGGCGGTGTCTTGGTTGTCTTCTCAATCATCGCAATGGATAAATTCAAAATGGATGATCCAGTAGGTGCTATCTCAGTCCATGGTGTCGTCGGTTTATGGGGCTTATTAGCCGTGCCATTAACTAACAGCGATGCAAGCTTTACTGGTCAATTAGTCGGTGCTGCAACCATCTTTGTATGGGTGTTTGTAACTAGCTTTATTGTCTGGGCAGTCTTAAAAATGGTTATGGGTATCCGCGTCACAGAAGAAGAAGAGTACGCCGGTGTTGATATAAGCGAATGTGGTATGGAAGCATACCCAGAATTCACTAATAGTTAATCAACAACTCACGTTTTTAAAAGCAACAAAAAGGGCGGTTCGTTATTCGAACCGCCCTTTTTTTATCCAAACAAACATTCATGTTAAAGTTAACCTATTCTTAACGCATATCGAAAACAGGGTTAATAATGGACAATACCAACACGACAGACATTCTCTCCATTATTGTCAGAACCCTCGGCCTCGTCGTCTTACTTGTCGGCTTATATATCGGCATCAAAGTCATATTAGAGGCTTGGCACCTCTATGAAGAACCACAACGGATAGAACGCTTTGCCGATGCCATCGAACATGGCTCTAACCTCGACGCCGTACTGACAACCATCACGGCAAGCAAAGCGATACCCAAACAACTCAAAAGTGACGCTAACACCACAATAAAAGCAAACCCGCCACTCAAAGTCACTTACTTCTTAGCATGGGGTATTGTTGTCGTCTTATTAATGGTCATCGGCAGTCTTGCCTCTGCAGCCATCAGAACCGGCGACCAACTAGCCCTATACGATCTGCAAGTCAAACGCTTCGCAAACCAGCTACTCAAAGAAGCCAAAACAACAAAAGAATAATGCCAGCCAATGCAGAAAAGCGTAAACTGATGTTATAAAACAGTAACATGACGCCGAAAAATTATGATTAATATCGACTTACTCAACAAAACCCCACTCAAAACTGAACCGTTCCCCTATTTCTCTATCGAGCAATCGATGTTAGAGGACAAGCTCCCCCAACTCATCAAGGAGTTTCCAAGTATTGCCCGAGGCGGCAGCTTCAACAAAGAAGATCTTGAGCTAAGTGATAATTACGAGGCACTCCACCAAGCCCTTGACTCAGTAGACTTTCGCCAAGCCTTATCTGAAAAGTTTAATGTCAATGTCATGACATCACCGATCATGCTGACCTACCGTGGTTTCTCTCGCAGCAAAGATGGCCGTGTTCATACCGACTCAAAAACCAAACTCCTCACCATTCTGATCTATTTCAACGAGGATTGGACGGCCGAAACTGGAAAGTTACGGATTCTCAATAGCGATAACATGGATGACATCGCCGAAGAAGTGAACCCAACTGCCGGCTGTATGATTGCCTTTAAAGTCACCGATAATTGCTGGCACGGCTACCCTTCTTTTGAAGGGACACGTAACGCCATCCAAGTGAATTTCCTAGCCAGTGAAGCCGCGAGTAAAAAGCACAAGTTCTTTCATAAAATGAGTGCAAAACTAAAGTCATTATAAAAAGCAAAAGGATCACAACTCTTTTAGTTTTATCTCTTCAGCTTTGACTTGGCCTACCCCGCCGACTATGGCCAACTTTTCGACCGAGAATAGATTCAACCTCAGCCTTAAAGC
>JABGUA010000239.1 GCA_018646825.1 Piscirickettsiaceae bacterium | reverse complement strand
GTCTTGGAAGACACTAAGCTCACTGAATCGTTTTTCACGTTTTTCAATCAAGGTGGCTCTTATGTATGTAGACACATCAACCCCCATTAGCGAGGCATCAGCCTTTGCAAACGCGTATAACTCATCGTCAAAAGATGAGGTTACTGAATTACTTAGTTTTTCGGTCATGCAACCTTCCCTATCTTATGGAATAGCGCCACATCTGGACGCAGATCCACAGGCTGTATTTGCCCGTCAGAAAAGCTCACAATTCCAGCTATATGATCAACTGGAACTTTTCTAATGCCTGCAAGCCACTGGTCAACAGATGAAGTGCTAGACAAGCCTAGAACGTCAGCTAATTCGCGCTTAACTTTTGATCTATTTTGATGTGATCGAATAAACTTTTTAAGTTGCATGGAGTAATTCCTACATAATTTGTATAAATAATACACCATGTATTAAACAGAAACAAGAACAAACACATATAGTCACTGGAGACTATTACTAAATGTATTAAAATTAGTTATTAATTTAACTTTTAGGTATTAATTTATGACAGCTTGGAACGAACGCTTAAAGAGTAGGATGAAAGAGCGTAAAACCACACAAGAAGACTTGGCAGCTACTTTAGATATTAGCCAAAGCTCGGTGGGTCATTATGTAGCTGGGCGTAGAAACCCTAGAAAAGATGTCTTAGAAAAAATGGCTGACGAGTTAGAAGTATCTATGGATTGGCTTTTAGGTAAAACTGAATTGCCACCTATAGATAAGCGAGACTTTTTTCCCGTACCTGTGTTAAGTGCTGTAGATGCAGCGGAAAAATTATTAAAACCAAAGGGAGGTAAATATGATATGGAGTTAACCCCAATATCCACTAAATGGATTAGTGATGAGGGATATGAAGCAGACCATTTATGTGTATGCTATGTGGAAGATGACGCTATGGCCCCAAAGTTAAATATTGGTGACAAAGTAGTTATAGACCGAAATTGTCAAGAACTGAGTAATGGCAAAGTATTTGCCCTACTGGTTAATGAGGCACTTCATATCCGCAGGGCTGTTCAAGGATTGAGTGGAGGCTCTTGGACGTTATCGTCTGATAACAAAGAAAACCCCTCTTACCATGATGAGTTAATAACCGATAATTTAAAAGGTTCAGTAGAAATTATTGGTCGTGTAGCTCTTGCCATCACAACGCTATAAAAAAGGGAATGTATGTTAGTTGTAGATTTAAATAATAACCGAAGCCGAAAATTGGCGTGGATGCAAGAAGACTGTTGGGAGTGGTGGATTATCCACACTGATTCTGCCTCAATTGTCACGCCTGCTTTCGGAGACTTAGAGAGCATAGCAAAAGCTAAATTTAGAATATCAATTGGTTGTAATTCATGCTCAACCTCACCCCAAGGGCCACCTAGTAAATAATTTAACTATTATAAAACGACTCTCCTTTATGGGGATTTTTTTTGCTTAAAATTTAGTGTGTAATAATACATACAAGCAAGATCCTCCAACACTTCCTTGTCAAATAAAATACATTATGTATTAATTTACAGTCTTTTTTACTCCCTGTTGTTGCATGATTTTATTACATGGTGTATTATTTAACCATATTAAGTAATAACGGAGCAGCAAATGAACTCACTCAACCACTGTCATGTAACAAGTCAAGTTAACGCACACACAGACGTTATCGATGTGCCTGATTTTATCTTAACTGATGCAATTGCAGAGATCACGCAAGAGTTGCTGACCCACGGCTCAATCACTATTGCAGGTGAAGAGATCCATGTAATGGACTTATACCAATATGGTGATGACGAAGACCAGGCTAACTTAATCTTTATGACTGTGCGCGATCCAGACAATGCCAAAGCTCACGCCACTAAGATCATAACTGATTGTGCCAAATCCTATTTTGAAGATAACGATCTAGTTACTACTTACCTTGAAGAAAAAAACTCGGAGTATTAACCATGACTAAAGAGACTTTTGTGATCAATGCATTAGGTGTAGTTATCTGGATCGTTTGCACAGTCTGGTGGACAGTAGGTATGACATCGTGAGTGCCTCAGTCCAAGCCTGGTTGTTTGTTTTAATAATAATTTTATCGGGAATAGAAATATGAACTTTTTAACTGATATGACCCCCACTCCATTCTTAGCAGCTATCCAGGCTGACATCGATTGGCAGGCAGTTGGGGAAAGTAATAACCCTTACTCAGCAGCTACTCAGCCAGAAACGCATAAGGCTTACGATGATCGCTTTGAGCAGATCCGCTTTGAGTGGGAACAATTTACTGGGAGTGTCGCATGAATACTTTAGATATGTTGAAGGTTCCGTTTTTGCCAAGGGATGTAGAGTGGCGCGTGTGTCGCTCTGGCGTTTCTAAAACTGGTGCGCCTTGGATAATGGCTTTGGCTTACATCGACAATAGGGCAATCATGGATCGGCTAGATAACACTGTCGGGCCACAAAACTGGCGCAATGAATACACCGAAGCCCCGTGTGGGGGAATCTTATGCGGACTTTCCATAAAGATAGGTGGTGAATGGATTACCAAGTGGGATGGTGCAGATAATACAGATGTTGAAGCCACTAAAGGTGGGTTGAGTGGTTCGATGAAAAGAGCCGCAGTTCAGTGGGGTGTTGGAAGGTATCTGTATGGATTGACTGAAAACTTTGCAACAGTGATCCAAGGCAAACAAGAAGGTAGTCACTCATCAAAAGTTAAAGGTGTGATTGAAAACAAAGGGTACGTCAACTGGCTTGCTCCTACACTGCCAGATTGGGCGCAACCAAGTAAGCAGCGCATCAACAAAGAACAAATGCAATCGACTCTAATGGCCTTGCTTGAAGCCATAACCAACCAAGACTCATC
>JABGUA010000012.1 GCA_018646825.1 Piscirickettsiaceae bacterium | reverse complement strand
TTTGTTAAACGTGTCGACGGTCGATGGCGAGTCGAGCTCAATCCTGATATTGCCCCCAAACTTCGAATAAACGACCACTATGCAGAACTTTTAAGCGCAGGCTCAAACACGGACAAAGACTACGGTCGAGCGAGCATGCAGGAGGCTAAGTGGTTTATTAAAAGCCTACTCAGCCGCAATGAGACACTATTAAAAGTCGCTTCCTCCATTGTGCAGCACCAGCGAGCCTTTTTGGATCATGGTGATGAAGCAATGCGTCCCCTTGTTCTACACAATATTGCGGAAGAAGTTGAGATGCATGAATCAACCATTTCACGTGTCACTACACGAAAATATTTACATACCCCCCGCGGCATTTATGAACTTAAATACTTTTTCTCTAGTCATGTTAGTACCGACAGTGGCGGAGAATGTTCAGCCACAGCCATTCGCGCTATCATAAAAAAACTGGTTGCCGCCGAAAATCCAAGAAAACCTCTCAGCGATAGTAAAATTGCTGATATTCTAGGAGACCAAGGCGTCAATGTCGCAAGGAGAACAATCGCCAAATACCGTGAAACGTTGGCAATTCCGCCATCGAATGAACGAAAACGATTGGTGTAATATAAGCCAATCTTCCATAGACCAACAGGAGTAGACTACTATGCAGTTAAACCTAAGTGGACAACATATTGAGATTACAGACAGTCTTCGTGATCATGTTAATAACAAGTTCGAAAAATTAACACGACACTTTGGCCATATGACCAATGTTCACGTTATTCTCACGGTCGAAAAACAACGTCAAAAAGCGGAAGCCACAGTCCACGTGAGTGGTGCGGATCTCTTCGCTTCCGATGAGAATGAAAACATGTACACTGCGATCGAGCACCTTGTTGCTAAACTAGATCGCCAAATCATCAAACATAAAGACAAAGTTAAAAACCCCCATCAAGCCGATGGTGCGCAAATGAAACACAACGCCGGCTAATAGGACAAATTTACTATGCTCATCGCTTCTTTACTGGTCAATGCTGACAATATTCACTGTAATGAGAATGCTATCTCGAGTAAGAAGCGACTCATAGAAAATCTAAGTCAATATCTTGCAACCAATACCCAAGCCCTACCTGCCAACCGTATCTTTCAAGCCTTATTAGAGCGTGAACGACTTGGCAGTACTGGCTTGGGTAGAGGTGTTGCCATCCCACATGCTCGTGTCCCTGGTATCACCGACACAATCGCAGTTCTGATGACATTAGCAACACCTATCAATTATGAGGCTGCAGATAATCTGCCTGTTGATATCGTCTTCGGATTACTAGTACCAGAAGATGGGGATGAATATCACTTAGAGCATTTAGCCCGTCTTGCTACCCTCCTACGAGACCAAGCTACTTGCGAAAATATTCGAACAACCCAGGATCCCGAAAAATTGTTTAACTTACTATTGGCTATCGACGACGATTAATACCAATGACCCGCAACGACTCAGCCGAAACACACCACGGTGTCCTACTTAATATCTCAGGGCAAGGTGTTTTTATTATGGGTGAACCCGGTATTGGGAAAAGTAGCTTAGCGCTAGAGTGTCTTTATCAAGGCCATCAACTTATCGCTGATGATATTGCAGAATTTATCTATAGCGAACACCAAGTTATTGGACAATGCCCTATATTACTAGCTGATTTACTCCATACCAAAGAGCTTGGACTCATCCCGGTTACCAAACATTTCGGCAAGCAAGCTTGGCAAGAAAAAACGAAACTAGACATTATTGTCAAACTCCACAACCAGCCGACTTTTGACCCCGCTGGTCTCAGACCTTGCTTAACCACCACCCTTATTTGTAAGCAATCTATTCCCACGCTAACATTGTCAACACACAACCCAGCATCATTGGCCCACCGTATCCAAACTGGCATAGCTATACAAGCTACGATGCATCAGACTGAAACAGAATTTAAGCAAAAACAACAACACATCATGGCGGCACAATGACCTTGACCATAACAAGCCCCTTTCAATAAATGTGGTGTAACAGAAAGAGATTTTCATGACCGTAGGTATCTTACTTATTTCCCATAATCAGGTTGGCACTGAGCTCATCAACACAGCAAGGCAAATGCTGTCCTGCTATTCATTACCGACCAAGGTAATATCAATTGGCATTCATGATAATACCGATGAAATCAAACTCAAACTCAAACACACCCTAGAAGAGATCGATCAAGGAAATGGCACTTTGATTTTAACTGACATGTTTGGCTCTACACCGAGCAATATCGCCTGCGATGTTTCAGAGCGGCACGATATTCGCATCGTTTCCGGCCTTAATTTACCCATGTTGATACGCGTTCTGAACTACCCCCATTTAACACTTGATGAACTAGAACAAAAAGCCATCACTGGTGGCCAAGAAGGCGTAGCAAGTTGCCATCATACCGGGTGTATTTCATGATCGAACAGTCTATTACTATCGTCAACAAACTCGGTTTACATGCCCGTGCAGCAGCTAAATTCGTCACCACTGCCTCACAGTTCACATCTGATATTCAAGTCGCTCGCAATGGTCGTATCGTCAATGGAAAAAGTATTATGGGCCTTATGATGCTAGCTGCAGCAAAAGGCACTGATATCGTTATACACATCAATGGAGAAGACGAACAAGATGCCTTTGATAACATCACAGCACTCATCGAAAACTACTTTGGGGAAGGTGAATGACCCTTGAGCTACAAGGCCTTGGCGTCTCACGCGGCATTGCAATCGGCCGCGCACATATCTTATTCCATAACCAGCTGGATGTTCGAGAATACCTTATCCCGGCTTTTAGCATCGAGCAAGAAGTCGATCGGCTAAAAAATGCCACTGAGCAAGCCCGTGAGCAACTCCTCGCTATTCGTGACCATATTCCGGCTAATGCACCAACCGATGTCTCGTCATTTATCGACACCCATTTATTGATGCTCAATGACTCTTCATTAACCACTATTCCTATCAGCATGATTCGTTCTAGGCGTTGTAATGCAGAATGGGCACTACAATTACAACGTGATGCCCTCATCAATGTCTTTAACGAGATGGATGACCCATACCTTCGTACCCGCCAAGATGATATCGATCACGTCGTTACCCGCATTCACCGTATTCTGGCCGATGAACAAGTCGCAGACCATGAAGTTCCAGATGGTCGCTTAAAAGGCCATATCATCATAGCCGAAGACTTAACGCCAGCCGATACCGTCTTAATGCAACATCAAGGTATCGCAGGCTTTGTCACCGAACATGGTGGAGCGACATCTCACACCACTATTTTAGCCCGCAGTTTAGGTATTCCTGCCATTGTTGGCATCGAGTCCGTCCGCCGCTATATCCAAGATAACGAACCGCTGATATTAGATGGCGAATTAGGCATTTTGATCGCCAGTGCTGACGACACTATTACAACAGAGTATCAACAAAAACTAGTCGCTTTCAGAGCACATATTGCCTCTCTCCACCGTTACAAAACACAAGCAACGAAAACCAAAGATGGCAGGGAAATAAAGTTATTAGCCAATGCAGAATTACCTGAAGACATTAGCCTAATCAGCAATGCCGGCGCTGAGGGAATCGGCTTATACCGCACCGAGTTCCTCTACATGAACCGCGCGGCCCCACCGGAAGAAGAAGAACAACTCGCAGCTTATCGTGATGTCGTTGAAAGCATAGACGACCCCGTGACAATAAGAACATTTGACCTTGGTGCAGATAAAACTGTCGATGGTGGCCGCCATCATGGCCCAACTGTCAATAACCCCGCTTTAGGACTCCGGGCCATTCGACTTTGCCTTGGGCAGCCAGCAATGTTCCGAATCCAGCTCCGTGCTATCCTTAGAGCCTCGGCTTTCGGTAAAGTCAAAATCATGTTTCCAATGGTTTCGAATTTACAAGAATTAACACAGGCAAAGAACCAACTTGAAAGTTGCAAACAAGAACTCGACCGAGAAGGCATCAACTACGATCAACATCTTGAAGTTGGCGTTATGATAGAAATTCCGGCCAGTGCTGTCTGTGCTGAAATGTTTGCCAAACAAGTCGATTTCTTATCAATAGGGACTAATGATTTAATTCAATATACGCTCGCAGTTGATAGGGTAGATGATCAAGTTAACTACCTTTATGACCCCTTACATCCAGCAATACTTCGGCTCATACACATGACCTTGCTCGCAGGGAAAAAACACAATATCGATGTCTCTATGTGTGGCGAAATGGCCGGTGACCCCAGACTCACTCGTTTATTACTTGCGATGGGCCTAAATCACTTTAGTATGCATCCTAATGCCATTCTAGAAATCAAGCAGATCATTAACGAAACCGACCTGACACAATTGCCTCGAAATACACTCGAAATTCTCAATATGGATAACCCTTTTGATGCCGAGTATGTGTTAGAAACCATCAATAGCTACAATTAAAAAGATTAAACCTATTCACTGCCACATCAACCGTCTAGAATAGTCAGCAAATAACGCCTCTCGGCCATCCCCTCTCGAGATTTGGATTATGCCTGAACTCAATCAAGAACAAGCAACCACGTTACCTATCCACGCCCTCTCCGAGGCACTAAAAAGTGGTCGATTCGTTCGCATGCGCCGCTTACTCGCTAGCTTACATCCCGCAGAAACAGCGCATTTACTCGAATCATTACCCCCACTAGAACGGAAAGTTTGCTGGCCAATTATCAACCCTGATCTTCGTGGGGATGTACTGTCTTATGTTGGTGAAGATGTCCGAACTGATCTAATCCAGTATATGGACACCGCAGACCTGATCAGCGCAACGGAAGATCTCGATGTCGATGATGTCGCTGATATTCTACAAGTCCTACCTAATCACGTCATGCGTGAAGTCCTTCGTGCCATGGACACACAACACCGTCGGCGCGTAGAAACCTTGCTGGCTTATGAAGAAGATACTGCGGGTGGTTTAATGAACACCGACGTCATCACCGTTCGATCGGACATCACACTTGAAGTCGTTCTGCGTTATCTTAGAATACTCGGTGACATACCAACCAATACCGATAGCCTATACGTCGTCGACCATGATGACCATTATCTTGGCACACTTGAACTCTCTAAACTTGTCAGCCGCAGCCGCTCATTAACAGTGAGTAAGGCCATGTCAAACCAAATCGAAGCCATCGATGCAAGTACACCCGAAAGCGATGTCGCTCACCGGTTCGAAAAGCATAATCTCATTTCAGCCCCAGTAGTCGACCCAGACAACCGGCTCCTTGGCCGTATCACCATCGATGATGTCGTTGACGTCATCCGGGATGAAGCCGAACATTCCATGTTAAGCCTTGCTGGACTAAGTGAGGACGAAGATACCTTCGCACCCGTTAAAAAAAGCATACATCGCCGTTCTTTATGGCTAGGTGTCAACCTACTAACCGCATTCTTGGCGGCTTGGGTTATTGGCTTATTTGATACTACGATTGAAAAACAAGTCGCACTCGCAATCTTAATGCCCATTGTAGCCAGTATGGGTGGCGTCGCCGGTAGCCAAACCCTAACCCTAGTTATTCGCTCTATGGCATTAGGCCAATTAAACGATAGCAATCAGCGCTGGCTACTACGCAAAGAAATCTTAGTTGGCGCCAGTAATGGCCTTATTTGGGCAACCGCCATCGCCTTTGTCACTTTTCTTTGGTTCCAAAGTGTCACCCTCGGCTTGCTCATTGGTGCCGCTATCGTTATTAATTTAATCGCAGCAGCATTCGCAGGCGTCAGCATTCCAATCATGCTGAAAAAGTTTGGTTCTGATCCCGCACTTTCTGCCGGTGTATTGCTCACCACCGTCACTGATGTTGTCGGTTTCGTCGCATTCTTGGGTTTCGCTACCCTATTTATCGTTTAAAACTGGTCAATATTTCAAGAAAAAGCCCAAATCGCTTATTATATAAAGCGATTAACCCAATCAATAACTCTTTTTAGCAGTAACGATATCGACTTGGAAGCAGATTATGTCAGGCAATAGTTTCGGAAAAATATTTACCGTCACCAGTTTTGGTGAAAGCCACGGTCCTTCTATTGGTTGCATCGTCGATGGCTGCCCTCCTGGACGGGAATTGACAGAAGCAGATTTACAAGGTGATTTAGACAAACGTCGTCCAGGCAAAACACGCCATGAAACACAACGTCGCGAATTAGACCAAGTCAAAATCCTCTCTGGCGTATTCGAAGGAAAAACGACCGGTACACCTATCGGAATGATCATTGAAAACACGGATCAACGCTCAAAAGATTATGGCAATATCATGCACCAATTCCGGCCTGCACACGCCGACTACACTTACCATCAAAAATATGGTGTCCGTGATTACCGTGGTGGTGGTCGTTCTTCAGCACGCGAAACAGCAATGCGTGTGGCTGCAGGTGGTATTGCTAAAAAGTATTTACATGATCGCTATGGCATCGAAATACAAGGTTATTTAGCCCAACTCGGACCGATAAAAACAGAGAAGTTTGACTGGGCCCATATGGACCAAAGTGCCTTCTTCAACCCCGATCCAGATAAAGAAGCAGAACTCGAAGCCTATATGGATGCGCTACGTAAAGAAGGTAACTCAATTGGAGCACGCATTAATGTCATCGCACGTAATGTCCCACCGGGCTTAGGCGAACCTGTCTTTGACCGCCTCGATGCTGACATCGCCCATGCCATGCTCAGCATCAATGCAGTTAAAGGCGTCGAGTTGGGAGCTGGGTTTGATTCCGTCACCCAAAAAGGCACAGAACATCGTGATGAAATCACACCTGAAGGTTTCTTAAGTAACAATGCCGGTGGTGTCTTAGGTGGTATTTCTAGCGGTCAAGACGTACTTGTTAGCATGGCACTCAAAGCGACATCTAGTCTCCGCCTTCCAGGTAAAAGTGTCGATACCCAAGGTAAAGCAATCGAAGTGGTCACCCATGGCCGTCACGATCCTTGTGTTGGCATCAGAGCCACACCGATTGCGGAAGCCATGCTCGCACTTGTTTTAATGGATCATATGCTTCGCCATCGTGCTCAAAATATGGATGTCACAACAGAGACACCAATCATTCCCGCTAGTACATGAGCCCATTCACGACGACGCCATACTGGCGTTTATCGGGCTTCTACTTTTTCTATTTTGCATCACTTGGGGTCTTCGTTCCTTACTGGGGACTCTATCTACAATGGCAAGGTTTTTCTGCACAAGAAATTGGTGAGCTCACCGCGATATTCCTAGGTGCTCGCATTGTTGCCCCGAATATTTGGGGGTGGATCGCCGATCACCACGGTCAACGGATGCGAATTGTCCGCGCCGCATCATTTATAGGCACCCTCGTATTTTCAGCAATCCTACTCAATAATAGCTATCTTTGGATCGCCATTGTCATGCTGATTTTCAGCTTATTTTGGAATGCCACATTACCCCAATTCGAAGCCAACACCTTGCAACATTTAGGCAATAAAAGCCATCACTACAGTAAAATCCGACTCTGGGGTTCTATCGGATTTATTTTATCTGTATCAGTACTCGGCATCCTTTTTGAAACGATCAGCATCGAAGCCATGCCCATTGCCCTTATTATCACCATGACGGGCATTTGGTTAATGAGCCTGACCGTACCTGAATCAGCAGCCCAACATTTAAAAAGTGATCACCAGCCCTTAACACACCTATTAAAGCAACCGTCAGTCTTAGCCTTCTTTGCAATTTGCTTTTTAACTTTATTGAGCCATGGTCCTTATTACACTTTTTACACCATTTATTTAGAACAACATGGTTATGGCAGAACATTAATAGGCCAACTCTGGGCTTTAGGTGTCATTGCTGAAATCATTGTGTTTTTATTAATGCACCGCTGGCTGCCACGTTACGGTATCCGCGTCGTTTTAATTATCAGCTTGATTTTATCGACGCTACGCTGGTTACTGATCGGGTTTTTCCCTGACTCTTTAGCCTTGTTATTATTTGCTCAAATCCTCCATGCCGCTAGCTTTGGCTCATTTCATGCTGTAGCTATAACGTGGGTACACCAACACTTCACAGGAAAAAATCAAGCACGTGGCCAAGCGCTCTATAGCAGTATTGGCTTTGGTGCAGGCGGTGTTTTAGGTAGTCTACTCAGCGGCTATTTTTGGGTATCACCCGGCCCCACAATGACCTTTTTGATGGCAGCAATAACAACTTTTTTCGCTACTCTGATCGCCTTACGCTGGCTAAAATAGCCACCTCAATCACAAATCACCAAATCCCCTCTTCCCATATTGAAAACAGCACCTATACTGAGTTCAACATAGACAGGAGGACTTGAGTACCAAGGCCGCAGCATACGCAGCCTTTGCACAACACAGCTATGCATTTTTCAATTCAGAAAGGCCTCGACTTACCCCTATCTGGTGAGCCTATTCAAACTATTGAAGCGGCTAGACACGTCACCTCTGTTGCTATCCTTGGCAATGAATACAATGGTATGAAACCGACCATGCTAGTCGAAGAAGGCCAAAGTATTAAATTAGGTCAAGCACTCTCAACTCGTAAAGATTTAATCGAGCCAAGCTATATAACTCCATTATCAAGACTACAAGATAATGTTCAGCCTTTTTCAAGTAAGGTAGTCGACCAAACCATACAAAAAACTTTTGGCAAACCAGCTAGTGACATTTTTAAAACATTTTCAAA
>JABGUA010000042.1 GCA_018646825.1 Piscirickettsiaceae bacterium | reverse complement strand
TGCTGCATCATTGGCGTATGATTTCGTGTTTTGACCATCTCTATAGTGTAGCTCATGCAAAGTGGATCTGATGACCATCTTAAACAATTAACGCAGCAATTGGCTGAGTTAATGATTGAAAACAAACACCGTCTTGTAACCGCAGAATCTTGTACCGGGGGTTGGCTCGCCAAATGCTGTACTGACTTATCCGGCAGCTCGGCATGGTTTGATCGCGGTTTTGTTACATATAGTAACGACGCAAAAAAGACAGACCTGCACGTCCCAGAAAACACCTTAGACAAGTTTGGTGCTGTCAGCGAAAACACCGCGATTGCGATGACCGAAGATGCTTTGGTTAATACATCCGCTAACCTCAGTGTCGCGATCACAGGAATTGCGGGTCCCGACGGTGGCACACAAAGCAAACCTGTTGGCACTGTTTGCTTTGCTTTTGGAGTAAAAAATAAAAAGACCATTAGCCTCACACAACATTTTGAAGGCAATCGTGAAATGGTTCGCCGCCAAGCCCTTGTCACGGCATTACAAGGAATCATCAAAAACGCTAGAGACACATTGAATTCTATGGGATAATCACGCGATTACTCATCAGACGAATTTATAAGGCGATTGATAAATGGATGACAACAAGAAAAAAGCATTAGGTGCAGCACTTGGCCAAATAGAAAAACAATTTGGTAAAGGCGCTGTGATGCGTCTAGGTGACTCTGCAGCTAGCCGAGATATTGAGGCTGTTTCAACAGGTTCAATCGGACTTGATGTCGCTTTAGGCATAGGTGGTCTTCCTCGTGGCCGTGTCGTAGAAATCTATGGCCCAGAATCATCAGGTAAAACAACACTCACATTACACGCCATTGCTGAAATGCAAAAAGCGGGGGGCACAGCAGCCTTCGTCGATGCCGAACATGCCTTAGACCCGCTTTACGCTGAAAAATTAGGTGTCAATATTGATGATCTACTTGTCTCACAACCAGATACGGGTGAACAAGCCTTAGAAATCACAGACATGTTAGTCCGATCTAATGCGGTCGATTTAGTCGTTATTGACTCCGTTGCAGCCCTAACACCCAAAGCTGAAATCGAAGGCGATATGGGTGATAGTCACATGGGTCTTCAAGCCCGTTTAATGTCTCAAGCCCTACGTAAATTAACGGCTAACATCAAACGGTCAAACACCTTAGTCATCTTCATCAATCAAATTAGAATGAAAATCGGTGTTATGTTTGGTAATCCTGAAACCACTACCGGCGGTAACGCCCTTAAGTTCTACGCTTCTGTACGTCTTGATATTCGTCGTATCGGCGCAATTAAGAAAGGTGACGAGATTTTAGGCAATGAAACCCGCGTTAAAGTCGTTAAAAATAAAGTTGCCCCCCCCTTCAAACAAGTCACCTTTGATATTCTGTATGGTGAAGGTATCTCACTCGAAGGTGAACTAATTGACCTTGGTGTCCAACATGACATCGTCGAAAAATCAGGCGCATGGTACAGCTACAACGGTACACGTATCGGTCAAGGTAAAGATAATGTCCGTGGCTACTTAAAAGAAAACCCTGAGATGGCTGATGAAATCAATGCCAAAATTCGCGCTATTATGATGCCCGCCAAGAAGACTGCTGCAGCAGAAACTGAAGTTGAGGATGACGTAAAGGCGTGACAGCACAATCGATCACAGCGCGCGCAGTAAACTTACTCTCGCGCCGTGAGCACAGTCAGGCAGAATTAAGAACCAAATTACGTAAAGCAGAGTTTGAACTCGATGAGATCAATATCACCATCGATAAATTGGCGGAAGCCGATATTCAAAGTGACGCCCGCTTTGCTGAAAATTACCTCCGCTATCGTTCACAGCGCGGCTTTGGTAGTCAAAAGATTAGATTAGAATTAAAAGAGCGCGGTGTTGATAGTGACACTATCGATACCGCCTTCAAACAAGCCGATGTCGATTGGTTTGAATTAGCAATAACCGTACGCAACAAGCGTTTTGGAGTACAGGCGCCCGATAACCTGAAAGACAGAGCTAAACAACAACGGTTCTTACAGTATCGTGGCTTTACGCACGAACAAATCAATGAAAGTTTGAATAGTTAATTAACATGAAAAGTAGCTCATCAGATATCAGACAGCGTTTCCTGGATTTTTTCCAGCAAAAAGGCCATGACATTGTCACTAGCAGTCCATTAGTCCCGGCTAATGATCCCACCTTGCTCTTTACC
>JABGUA010000013.1 GCA_018646825.1 Piscirickettsiaceae bacterium | reverse complement strand
TGCAAAGTAAGCTGCTGCTCGGTCACGGTTAATTAGCGATAAACCTTCATGAAAAACACTACTGCGTTTGCCATGCTGCAATCGTAAGCATTGTTCCAGATCTTGGGCTGTTTCCGCCTGCGCGCAGATAACTAAAACTTTTTCTTGGCGGTGTTCAGCCAACCAATCAACCAACCAAGGAACACGAGGATCATGGCTTAGCCAATCATCACCCATTAAACGTTCAGATTGTAATAAAGCCAACGGCTCTCCACCCAAGGCTTGATCATTGTAGTCGTCAGATGCAACCAAAGCGTGACGATGTAAAATTCTTTGTGGAAAGCCTGTCACAGCATCGCGGGTATTTCTAAACAGCAATCGGCCAGTACCATGCAAATCTAATAAAGCATCAACCACTTTTTGTTTTTCAAAATCAAAATCTTCAGCTAAACACAGTGTTTGTGTAGCACCGCCACCCAAATAGGACTCAATTTCAGGTGCTAAATCACCGATAGCATCACCAGACTCACAAGCCAACAAAGCCATAACTAAGGCACTGACCGGCTGATAAGCAGCCTCTTGGGCTTTAAACTCAGTCAGATCATAATAACGTTCAGGGTCTAGTAATCTTAAGCGAGCAAAATGACTTTCAACACCCAGTTGTTCTGGTGTCGCCGTCAATAATAAAAGTCCAGCAACTTCACGTGCTAGTCCCTCAATGCAATGATATTCAATGCTCACATCTTGTTCAGACCACTGTAAATGATGTGCCTCATCAACTATCATCAAGTCCCAATCAGCAGCACAAGCTTGACGATAAATATCGGGGTTTTCCTGATCAGCCAACATCGATAGTTGACACAAAACCAATTGTGCACTTTCAAATGGATTTCCTTCGTCTGCCTCAGTGAGCGCATCAAAACGCTCGTAATCCATAATAGTAAAATGCAGATTAAAACGGCGTAGCAACTCAACTAGCCACTGATGAACTAGGCTATCCGGAACGATAACTAAAATGCGTTGTGCACGACCCGTTAAGAGCTGCTGATGGGCAATCAAACCGGCTTCAATCGTTTTACCTAAACCAACTTCATCAGCCAACAAAACACGAGGTGCAAAGCGCTGTGCCACTTGATGTGCAATAAAGATCTGATGTGGCAATAATTGAACACGAGGTCCCATTAAACCAAAAACTGAGGACTGTTCTAGGCGATGTTGATGTGCCAGCGCTTCGGTACGTAATTCAAATTGACGGTTTTTATCAACTTGTCCTGCAAACAAACGGTCTTGTGGTTGGCTGAACTGCACATGACTACTTAAATCAAGTTCATGAACACTAACTTCATTATCTACATCATCAGTACCATGATAGATAATGCAACCATTCAAGTCGTGTTGCGCCATGATTGTAAAACGCGCACCCTCTTCTGTTTTAACTGTATCACCGACAGGGTATATAACACGGCTCAAAGGCGCATTATCTGCAGCGTAAGTCCGCTCTTCACTCGCAGCCGGAAAACTAATCACAACACGGCGACCACTGTTTTCCTTAACAATCCCTAATCCTAATTCTGCTTCGCTATTACTAATCCAGCGTTGCCCAACGGCAAATGTTGACTCTGACAAATCACTACCTCAAAACTAACTAATTTTACGAGCGCGAATACTGCGCCCTTTTACTTTACCTTGCGCTAAATAATTCATGGCTTGTCTTAACGCCGTGCGTTCAACGGCAACATAACTCGACATATCAAAAATATCTATTTTACCAATTTGAGACCCCATCAAACCTGCATCACCCGTGAGTGCACCAAGAATATCTCCCGGCCTGAGTTTATCTTTACGGCCAGAGTCCAGTTGAACAGTGATCATTTGCGGTTGTAATGTGAAACTAGGATCTCGATCCAGTGAGGCTGGCACATCGATAATACTGGGCTTTTTCTGATAATCTGCAATGGCTTTTACACGGACCTGTTCCGCCTCGGTAAATAGGCTCAGAGCGATGCCTTTTTCACCAGCACGGCCTGTACGGCCAATGCGGTGGACATAAATCTCAGGATCACGCGGTAACTCATAATTAATCACAGCAGCTAACGATTTTATATCTAAGCCCCGTGATGCGACATCGGTAGCAACTAGAACTGAACAACTATTATTGGCAAATCGAACCAAAACTTGATCACGTTCCCGTTGTTCTAAATCACCATGAATCGCTAACGCTTCAATATCATGCTCACGTAACCAAACAGCCACTTCGTCACATTGCTTCTTAGTGTGACAAAATACCACCGTAGATTCCGGCTTATAATGTTCAAATAACGCTAACAAACAATTATTGCGCTCATACTTTTTGACTTCATAAAATAGCTGTTCAATCACACTAGGTTGATGATCAGACTCTACCGTCACCATTAAAGGTTTTTTCTGAAAACGGCGGCTGATGTGTTGAATCGTATCTGGGTATGTCGCAGAAAATAATAGCGTCTGGCGAGAAGAAGGCGTTTGCTCAATAATGTCCTGCATCACCTCAATAAAGCCCATATCCAACATCCGGTCGGCTTCATCTAATACCAGCGTCGTTAAACCATCTAACTTTAACGTCGATTTACGTAGGTGATCTTGAATCCGGCCCGGTGTCCCAACAACAATATGTGCACCATGCTCTAACGAGCCAATTTGTGGGCCCAAGGGTTTACCACCACAGAGTAAAACCAATTTTATATTTGATGTCGCTCGTGCCAAACGGCGAATTTCCTTACCAACCTGATCAGCCAATTCCCTAGTTGGACAAATCACCAATGCCTGTACACCAAAAAACCGTGGGTTAACTTTATTGAGCAGGCCTAAACCAAAGGCGGCGGTCTTACCACTACCCGTCTTGGCTTTAGCCGTCACGTCTTTGCCTTGTAAAATTGCAGGTAAGCTCTGCGCCTGAATTGGCGTCATCGTGTGATAACCCAATGACGTTAAATTAGCCAGTTGCGCTTTAGACAGCGAAAGAGAAGAAAATGAAGCTTGTGCCATGAAGAAAAATCGCGGTAGAAAAAGCCATGATCATACCAGAGCAGACACGCGAACAATGAAAAGAATCATTCTATGGTTGAATAAAGTCAGTGACCAAGCATGAGCACGAAAACGACATATAAACGCTGGTGTTTGGTCAAGGCCTAGTCAGACAGCCCCGCTGCTTGCCACTCTTTAAGCCCACCTTTAAAGATATACACCTTAGGCACACCCACACTGTCCATATATTGGACCACAGGCATAGGAATTAAGCCCTTCATTGGCACCAAAATAACCGGCTTAGTAGTCTCTGTCAGTTCAGCTGACCCATTAATAAACGTAATCCCGGGCATATTGACCGCCCCGGAAATATGGCCTTTTTCAAACGTGGTCTTCTCTGCCAAATCAATCAACAAAGCTTGCTGCTGTTCAATCAAGTCAGCAGCTTGTTGAGCATCAATTTCAACCGTTTCACCACCAAATGCTTTACCTGCTTTTTTAAACAGTAAAACAATGACCCCAATTAAAATGAGCCCGACCCACCAATACTGTGCAACCAACGCTGAAAAGTTTTCCATACCTGACCTTTAGGTAAAAAATATTATGCCAAGCATTATGGAGCAGGATGACTTCAGTTAGCAATGAATTATTAGTAATTGATTTTTAGTTTTTTCATGATGAATTATTGATAATATCCAAATCAAGCGGGTTAGTTCCTTGGTTTTTTGAAACGAGACACATTGAATTACAATGGTGACCATTTTCATTGTGTAAGGCTGAGTTGCCGTAATTAATATATTAAATTACCACGCAAACTTATAAACTAGCCCGATGGCGAAACCATTACAAACCGTTCATCACCACTCCACAGCTGAGTTTGAAATCAAGAAGTCTCGATTTATAGGCGCACTATTCCCTTGCACAACGCAGCAACATGCGGTTGAACAGTTAAATAGGCTTGCGCACGAACACTCGAATGCCAACCATCTTGCCTTTGCTTTGCGGATTCGACAGCCTGATGGTTTTATCAATGAACGAAGCCATGATGCGGGTGAGCCCTCGGGTACAGCAGGTCGGCCGATATTAGCGCCGCTCGAAGGTGAAAACTTGATTAATGTGGTTGTGGGTGTAATTCGTTACTTTGGTGGCGTTAAGCTTGGAACTGGTGGATTAACAAGAGCCTATGGCAATGCCGCTAAAATGGCGATTGAGCAAGCCGTATTTCAGCCTTGGGTTGAGATGACCGAGTTTAAGATGGAAATTGAATATAGTGAATTGCAAAGTTTGGAATATCAGCTTAAAAAATGTCATGGTGAAATTATCGATCAGCAATTCAGTGACAAGGTAACAGTGACAATATTTCTGCCGTTAGTAGACCAGCAGCCATTAATGCAACAATTTAAACCTTATTGAATAAACTCGACAGCAAAGCCAATATTCTCTTCTAAACGAACCACGGTTGCATCAAGAATAGGCGCATCTTCAAATTCTAATGTTTGAACTTTAACCTGCCTTTGCGGACTGACAATGCTGGTATCAGAACAAAATAAGTACAGTCCTGATTCTGAAAAATCGCGCATTTCAAATGTGTAAATTTCCCCATCTGCACGCAATTGAATGTTTGCTTGATGCGGTATTCGTTCATGACGACGTTGATTTGCTACTGACATTTGTCCCTTCCTCCGTTTTCCTGCACTACTTATTCTGGCTAATATGATTATAGGCGACCGAAAGCGTGAATAGCCAAAGCTTAAAGCAAAATATGTAGATTACACCGCAAAATAAAGGTTTTAAAGAGAAATTTGTGTTGTAAGCAGACCGATCAGACCACCAAACACCCCGCCCCAAACGACTAACCAACCTAAATGTTGGCGTATCATAGTTTGAATAATATCTTTCACCATCTGAGGGGTCAACTCATCTAAGCGAGCATTCACGACATGTTCGACCTGTTGAAAAATATCTTGG
>JABGUA010000014.1 GCA_018646825.1 Piscirickettsiaceae bacterium | reverse complement strand
GATCCACTCTATTGTTTTATTCTATGATATTTCCCAACATAAAGCGTATCCCTTTAGGCAGTCATTGGCCTTCGAGTACTCCATATACGCCAAGTAATGGCAAGCTGGGTCCAACGACGATCAATTCGCCACCTGACATGACTGTCCTCTTTCCGCCCGTCTACCGAGCTGAACACCCATGCTACTGTTTTAGCCTGTAATTTAACAAACCTTTATAATTTCTTCAAAATACAACCACTTACACACTACGTTCCAATCTAAAATAGTTTCCTAATCAATCAATTCGTAGCCTTAGGATAGGCATCTCGAATTATTTTAGAAATATTAACATTAATGAATACTACATTATACCATTTATTTGTAACAAATGCGCTATTTAGCATTTTAAAGCAATTTAACAAAACTTTTTCAGCGAGTAATTTTATTTTTAACATAGGAGTTGTGCGCTCCTTTTCTAAACATTGCACACGCCAAACAGGATGTTCGGTGAAATCTAATACTAACATATCAAGGAGGATATAATCATGTCATTGACAATAAACACAAACGCAGCTGCCGTAACCGCCAGTTACAACTTATCACGCAACAATGCCGCCTTACAAAAGAGCCTTTCACGACTCTCAAGTGGTAAAAGAATTGTTCAAACATCAGATGATGCTGGGGGACTAGCAGTATCAATGAAGCTCAGTGCATCCATCAATCGGATGCAAGGGGTATCAAATAATATTCAAAACGCGACTTCTTATCTCGATGTACAAGACGGAATTTTACAAGGTGCCGCTGGCATTGTATCCAGAATGGCAGAACTAAAATCACTTAGCCAAGATGTATTGAAAAATGAATCTGACATTGCGAATTACAATACAGAATTTAAAAATCTACAGGTACAACTCTATCAGATAAGTCAGGAAACCTTCAATGGAGTCAGTCTATTTGCTATCATGGCTACAGGTGGTGGCGCAAATGCTGTCTTTGGCGGCGGTGATTCACTTGATAATACCGTCAGCATTTACACAACAGAAAGAGGGAGCTCCGGTCCTATAGTAAGTCTCAATAAGGCACTTTTATTAAGTGCGATTACCTTCAATGCTACTGATGTAACCCAAAATCTAGCATTTGGGACCAATGGAGCTAAAACATTAGCCTCCACGACGAGCGGAAGCGGTGTAGACCTATCAGCAGTTGAGGTTAGTTTTTTCACTCAGGCAATTGAAAATATCGCTACATTGCGGGCAGAAAACGGCGGTACTGTTTCACGGTTTAACTTTGCCTATGAGCAAGCAAATCGCACAAAAGCAACCCTGGAAGCTGCAAACGGCCGAATTATGGATGTCGATATTGCCACTGAGAGTACAAAACTGGCGAAATACAATATATTAGTTCAAGCATCGGCGTCCATGTTGGCACAAGCCAACACTACTCCCAATGCAGCTCTAATGCTACTCGGGTAAGATAGTAAATACTTTTACCTCAATCTTCATATGTCAATTTTTCTAAATAAAAACCAGGTTTTCGATACCTGCTTAAAATCGGACGAGCAACAAGATGTTGCGGGACAAAAAATAACTAATCATGGAGGATTATCCCTATGTCATTAACAATCAATACCAATCCGGCCGCCATACGTGCGTCCTTTAATCTAACTGAAAACAACAAGCAACTGCAACAAAGCTTAACTCGCTTATCGAGTGGCAAGCGCATTACCAAACCAGCAGATGATGCCGGTGGACTGGCAGTATCAATGAAACTGACCTCTTCGATCAGTCGAACAAAAGCTGCGATATCAAATATCCAAAATTCACTATCATTCGGTGAGGTGCAAGATGGAGCCCTACAAGCAGGGGCCAGAATCGTGGACCGCCTCGCTGAACTGAAGGCGCTCAGCTTGGATGTAATGAAAAGCGAAGCGGATATATCAAACTACAATACCGAATTCAGAGCACTCCAACAGCAGTTGTTCGCAATAACTGCGGAAACCTTCAATGGAGTAAGCTTATTTGCATCCACCACTACCACTGGAACGGCCATGACATTTGGTAATGCCGCGACGGGGAAACATACAATTAGTGTATTTACCTCTGACCGTGGTGCCGCAGGATCAGTCGTCAGTCTTAATAAATCTGCACTCATGTCTGCCCTTACATTCACGAGTTTAACGGATGCAACGCAAGCAGCTACAGGATCAGGTATTACGATTGCAGCTGCAGACTCTGGTTCTGCGATCGATATTGGCGACATCTCAGTCAGTTTTTTCACTACTGCGTTGGAAAATATTGCCACACTCCGTGCTGAGAACGGAGCGACGATGACCCGCCTTCAGTTTGCAGAAGATCACCTGCGTTTATCTTCGGCAAATCTGGAAGCGGCGAACAGTCGAATCATGGATGTCGATGTGGCAACTGAATCAACTGCATTAGCGAAGTATAACATCTTATCACAGGCATCTGCTGCGATGTTGGCTCAAGCCAATTCATCACAAAATACAGCACTAATGCTACTCGGATAAAAATTACCCCAACCCATATAAAGAAAGGAATTCGAAATTATGG
>JABGUA010000015.1 GCA_018646825.1 Piscirickettsiaceae bacterium | reverse complement strand
CTCTCACTCTCAATGTTTGGTCTTTACGAGCTACAACTTCCCCACGCTTTACAGAGCCGATTGCACCAAATAAGTCATCAACAAAAAGGCGGAAAGCTGGTTGGTGTCGCCCTAATGGGACTATTCTCTGGCCTTATCGTCGGACCCTGCTTGGCACCACCACTTGCTGGCGCTCTAATTTTTATTGGCCAACAAGGAGACCCGTTACTCGGTGCCTCCGCCTTATTCGCAATGAGCATGGGCATGGGTCTTCCACTATTAGTCATTGGTACATCAGCGGGCAGTTTATTACCCAAAGCCGGTGGGTGGATGGATGCAATTAAGGCCATTTTTGGCGTACTGATGCTTGGCCTTGCCATTTGGCTACTCGAACGCATTATTCCAGGCTGGGTCGCGTTATTACTCTGGGGCAGCTTACTTATCGTTTCCGCCGTCTATTTAGGTGCACTCAATACGCTTAGCCTGTCCTCAAGTGGTTGGGAAAAACTGTTCAAGGGCTTTGGTTTAATTATCATGATCTATGGTGCACTACTGCTAATTGGTAGTGCCAGCGGCAGCCAAAACGTCTGGCAACCATTACAAGGGTTCGCTTCAATGTCAGGAACAAGCACGCCAGGCCAAAATGGGATTAAATTTAAAAAAATTAACAACCTCTCTGATTTAGAACAACAACTTGCACAATCTAGCCAACCCGTGATGCTCGATCTCTATGCTGACTGGTGCGTTGAATGTAAAACAATGGAAATGACGACCTTCCGAGATCCTACCGTTGTCGCAACATTAGCTGACACACTCACATTAAAGTTAGATATGACCGATAATAATGACGAGCATAAAGCCCTGCTTAAACAATTTGGCATCTTCGGCCCACCCACCATCCTGTTTTTTGACCCCCAAGGCAACGAATACAAACAGTTTCGCTTAGTCGGTACAATGAACCCCAGCGATTTCACTGCTCACTTAACAGCAATTCCATCAATCGGGAAATAGCCCATAGGGATCGAGTTCGACGAATTTAGCGACAAAAAAGCCCTTTTTCCACTAAATAACTGGACAATATGACAGTACTGGTGCAAAATTTGCGTCATGTTATTTGATTCAGGTTTCTAATATCCAACAATGGCGAAATTTCTTGTGCTTCACGGCCCCAATCTAAACCTGTTAGGCACGCGCGAGCCCGAAGTTTATGGTGCAGAAACACTATCGGATATTGTCACTGATTTAACCAATTATGCGCATGACAAAGGCCATGAATTAGAAAGCTTCCAAAGCAATGCAGAACACGATCTTGTCGATAAAATCCAAACAGCAAGAACAAACAACACCAACTTTATTATTATCAATCCTGCCGCATTCACCCACACTAGCGTCGCTATCCGCGATGCCTTAGCTGCGGTTAGCATCCCTTTTATCGAGGTGCACCTCTCTAATGTGCAATCACGAGAAACTTTCAGACATCATTCTTATCTATCAGATATCGCCTTTGGCGTTATCTGTGGCTTAGGTGCACAAGGCTACGAGCTCGCACTTCAAGCCGCCATCAAACAGACTCATTAAAATTTAAGGTTACTTTATGGACATTCGTAAAATCAAAAAATTGATCGACTTAATTCAAGAGTCGGACGTCGCTGAAATTGAAATTAAAGAAGGTGAAGAATCGGTTCGTATTAGTCGAAATAACCCTAACGCACCACAAATGATCATGGCCCCGCCCACAATGCAAGCTGCCCTAGCACCGACCGCAGCTCCAGCTGCTGATGTAGACGCCGCGCCAGCAACGCCAGTCAATAACACTAACAACGCCGTAAAATCTCCTATGGTTGGGACTTTTTATCGCTCATCATCCCCCGAATCAGCACCTTTTGCTGAGATTGGTCAAACAGTTGCCGAAGGCGATGTAATCTGCATCATTGAAGCCATGAAAATGTTCAACCAAATTGAGTCTGACCGCAGTGGTGTTATCAAAGCTATTCTGGTCGAGAATGGACACGCAGTAGAATTCGACGAACCTCTGATTATTATTGAATAAACCTTGCGTTCACCCAATTTTTTAAGTGACTTAGCCTCAGCATAAACCATGGAAAAAGAAACATCATGATCGAAAAAATTGTCATTGCCAATCGAGGCGAAATCGCCCTTCGCGTCTTGCGTGCCTGCCAAGAGCTAGGTATAAAAACCGTTGCAGTTCATTCTGATGTCGATCGCGATCTCAAACACGTCTTATTAGCCGATGAAACCGTCTGTATCGGTCCAGCAGCCTCTAGCGAAAGCTACCTGAATATCCCTGCTTTAATTAGTGCCGCTGAAATCACCGATGCATCAGCCATTCATCCGGGCTACGGATTTTTATCTGAAAATGCAGACTTTTCAGAGCGCGTAGAGCAAAGTGGTTTCATTTTCATTGGACCCAGAGCTGAAACTATTCGCTTAATGGGTGACAAAGTCTCTGCAATCGCTGCAATGAAAGCAGCAGGCGTACCCTGTGTACCAGGTTCTAATGGCCCACTGGGCAATGACGATACAACAAACCTACGGCTCGCTAAAGAAATTGGTTATCCGATCATCATCAAAGCCTCAGGTGGTGGTGGTGGTCGAGGTATGCGTGAAGTACATAGTGAAGCGCATTTGCTTAATGCAATTGCACTCACTCGAAGCGAAGCAAAAGCCGCTTTTGCCAATGACATCGTCTACATGGAAAAATTCCTAGAAGATCCACGTCATATCGAATTCCAAGTCCTTGCTGACGAACACGGAAACGCAGTTCATTTAGGCGAACGTGATTGCTCAATGCAACGCCGGCACCAAAAAGTCCTCGAAGAAGCACCCGCCCCCGGTATCACACCTGAACTACGTGAACGCATGGGGAAAGTCTGTGCCGAAGCCTGCATTAGGATCGGCTACCGTGGCGCAGGGACATTTGAGTTCCTATACCAAGATGGCGAATTCTACTTCATCGAAATGAACACCCGTATCCAAGTAGAACATCCCGTGACAGAACGCGTCACCAATACTGATTTAGTCGCAGAACAAATTCGCATCGCCGCTGGTGAACCATTATCATTCACACAAGAAGATGTCGTCATTCAAGGCCATGCTATTGAATGTCGAATCAATGCTGAAGATGCTAAAACATTCATGCCTAGCCCTGGCACGATTACCCATTATCATGCGCCTGGAGGTGCTGGTATTCGAATGGACTCTCATATCTATAGCGGCTATCGCGTCCCACCTAATTACGATTCTTTAATCGGGAAACTGATTTCCTATGGCAACACTCGTGAATCAGCCATTGCAAGAATGAGAACTGCGCTCAATGAAATTGGTATTGAAGGCATCAGAACTAATGTTGCACTACAGCAAGACATCATCGATGACCCGCATTTCCAAACTGGTGGGACTAACATCCACTACCTTGAAAAGAAACTCGGTCTGTAAAGTATCATGGCCTTCCTTGCTAACGTTGCCGTTCATTCTTAAGCATGGCTTGGATCCAATTTATATTCAGCAGTACACCTGACGGTGCCGATCCACTTTCTGATCATTTATCAGAATGTGGTGCCAGTGCGGTTACCTTTCAGGATAATGAAGACCAACCCATTTACGAGCCAGAAATTGGTTCAACACCGCTATGGCAAGCCACCAATGTCATTGCACTCTTTGAAGCTGATAGCGACACTGATAACATCATCGTACAACTCACCCATTTAATGGCACCATCTAACGTGCCTCAATACCGTATTGAGGCCGTCGAAGACAAAGACTGGGTTAGAGAATGGATGGATAACTTCCACCCCATGTGTTTCGGCGAGCAACTTTGGATCTGTCCAAGTTGGCATCAGCCAGCAAAACCCGATGCTATCAATATCATGCTCGACCCCGGCCTCGCTTTTGGCACTGGCACACACCCCACCACAGCCTTATGCCTTAACTGGCTAGATCAAGCTCAAGTCAAAAATAAAGTCGTCATTGATTACGGCTGTGGTAGTGGCATCCTGGCCATCGCTGCAGCACTATTAGGCGCTAAAAAAGTCATTGGTGTCGACATTGACCCGCAAGCACTCGAGGCAACGCAAGCTAACGCCAAGCGCAACGGTGTTCAAATCGAAACTTATCTACCTGAAGCCTGCCCCGATATCTCCGCTGACTTAGTTATCGCCAATATTTTAGCGGGTCCGCTACAAACTTTAGCCCCAACACTTGTTAAACTCAGTAAACCTAAATCTGACATCATTTTATCAGGCATTTTAGCTACTCAATCTGAGGCTGTTAGTAAGACCTACCGAACTTGGTTTGAGATGCAACCACCCATCCAAAAAGAAGACTGGATTCGTTTAGCAGGTCATCGTAATGACTAAACAAACGATGGCTATTGGGCCATACACATTGCCCAACAACCTTTTCCTTGCGCCTATGGCCGGAGTTACTGATCGTCCTTTCCGCCAACTTTGCCGACGCCTAGGTGCAGGCATGGCTGTCTCAGAAATGATCACAGCCAACAAGACATTATGGGCCAGCAAGAAATCCTTACTTCGCGCAAACCATATCGGTGAGCCAGAACCTCGTAGCATTCAAATCGCAGGTGCTGATCCAGCTATGCTGGCAGAAGCAGCACAGCACAATGTCGAACAGGGTGCACACATCATCGACATCAATATGGGTTGCCCAGCTAAAAAGGTCTGCAATGTGATGGCAGGATCGGCCCTACTACAAAATGAAAAACTCGTCAGCGACATTCTAGAATCTGTTGTCAATGCCGTTGATGTGCCTGTAACACTCAAAATTCGCACTGGCTGGGACACCGACCACCGCAACGGCGTCACCATTGCTAAAATAGCGCAAGAGTCCGGTATCCAAGCCCTTGCTGTACACGGTAGAACACGTGCTTGTGCCTATAAAGGTGACGCTGAATATGACACCATTGCCGAGATCAAAGCCGCCATCAACATCCCCGTTATTGCCAATGGTGATATCGACACACCAGACAAAGCCAAAACCATTCTCGACTATACCCAAGCCGACGGTTTAATGATTGGCCGTACAGCACAAGGCAACCCATGGATTTTTAGACAGATTCTCCATTTCTTAGAACAAGGCGAATACCTCGATGCGCCACCCGTATCTGAAGTACAACGCATCTTAATAGAGCATCTCCACGCTCTTTATGACTTCTATGGCGAATATACCGGTGTCCGCATGGCCAGAAAACACATCGCCTGGTATAGCAAAGGCCTCCGGAATGGCAACCCATTCCGCCAACAAATGAACACCTATGAACTGCCACAACAACAATTAGATTTTACTGAACAATTTTTTAGCGATCTAGCTCAAAAAGAGACGATAGCGGCATGACAACACATAAACCAAACTCCGTCCTTCAAGATGTCACGACTGAACAATGTTCGCTCCGCCAATCAGTTGAAGCGGCCATTAAGGACTATTTCAAACAACTCGACGGCCACCACACAGCTAATTTATATGACTTATTATTGGCTGAAGTCGAACTGCCACTTCTTAAAGCCACATTAGAACATACCAAAGGCAACCAATGCCGCGCATCAGAAATATTGGGTATCAACCGAGGTACGCTACGCAAAAAATTAAAAACCTACGGTCTCATCGAATAATTATTTTTATCTTAAGGTTCGTTTAATGAATAAGATCCAACGTGCACTACTGAGTGTGTCAGACAAAACCGGCGTACTTGAACTAGCGCAACAACTTAATAAGTTTGGTATTGAGCTCCTGTCGACTGGCGGCACAGCCAAGCTATTACAAGAAGCAGGATTACCAGTCAAAGAAGTTTCAGAACACACCGGATTTCCAGAAATGATGGCTGGTCGCATCAAAACACTTCATCCTAAAATTCACGGTGGCCTGCTTGGTAGACGAGGTACTGATGAAGCTATCATGGCAGAACATGACATCAGTCCAATTGATCTCGTCGTCGTCAACCTCTATCCCTTCGAAGCCACTATCGCACGTGATGACTGCACATTACCGATGGCGATCGAAAATATTGATATTGGTGGACCAACCATGTTGCGTGCCGCTGCAAAAAACCATGCTGCAGTCACCGTCTTAATTGATCCTATTGATTACGATCGCGTACTCACTCAAATTGAACATAATGGTAGCGTCGATGATGCAACACGTTTTGATTTAGCCGTAAAAACATTTGAACACACAGCGCATTACGACGGCATGATCGCCAATTACTTAGGTAAAATAACCGATAATAATAACAACGTTGAATTTCCGCGTACATTCAACAGTCAATTCCATAAAGCCCAAGACATGCGCTATGGCGAAAACCCGCATCAAAAAGCCGCCTTTTATACTGAGCAGCAACCCGAATCCGGCACCATTAGTGCTGCAGTCCAAATTCAAGGAAAAGCCATATCCTATAACAATATAGCTGACACTGATGCTGCTTTAGAATGCGTTAAAGCTTTCCCAGAATCACCCGCGTGCGTCATCGTCAAACATGCTAACCCCTGTGGCGTTGCCACAGCGAAAGATTTATTAACCGCTTATGACTTAGCTTATCAAACGGATCCAACCTCAGCATTCGGGGGAATTATTGCTTTCAACAAAACCCTCGATGCCGCCACCGCCCAAGCTATTATCGACCGCCAATTCGTCGAAGTCATTATTGCCCCAGATATCAGCGAAGAAGCCAAAGCTATTGTCAGCCAAAAAGCCAATGTTCGCCTATTAAATTGTGGCACTTTCCCAACACAACAAGTCCAAGGCCTAGATTTCAAACGCGTTACCGGTGGTTTACTAGTTCAGGATCAAGATACTGCTTTAGTCACCGATGATGAGCTCAAAGTCGTAACTAAAAAAGCCCCAACCGAACAACAAATGGCTGATTTACGCTTTGCCTGGCGCGTCGCAAAATTCGTCAAATCAAATGCTATCGTCTACGTCAATAACCAACAGACCATCGGTATTGGCGCAGGGCAGATGAGTCGCGTTGTCAGTAGCCGCATTGCTGGAATAAAAGCTGAAGATGCCGGCCTAACTGTACCAGGAGCTGTAATGGCCTCAGATGCCTTCTTCCCATTCCGCGATGGCTTAGATGCCGCAGGAGAAGCCGGAATAAGTGCCGTCATCCAACCAGGTGGATCAATGCGAGACGATGAAGTCATCGCTGCCGCCGACGAACATGGTATTGCCATGGTCTTCACCGGCATGCGACACTTTAAACACTAAACAAAGGCCAGATTGAACTGGTATGGATCCTAACCAGATCATCAATCGTTTTGAACAACTTAACCGCACAAGGATCGAGCGGTTAAGCAAACGCGTGTCATTACAGCAACAAAACTTTTTTAAACTACTTCCCTTCTTACTCCACACCAATGTCCCTGATTTACCAGGCTATGGTAGAAAAGAGACCCCTGTTGGCATCATCGGATATCAGGCAAATGAGCAAACTATCAATGAAGTTCAAAACTCAGCCCTAGTTTCAAATACAAACGTCAGGGCATACGCCATTACGGTTTAGCAGGCCTCTACCTCATTAATGAATATGGCCTACTCAATATCAATGAAATAAATTTTGATGAGCCACAAAAAGTCACTACAGTAGATTACCTTCTACAAAAGCAACGCATCGAAAAACACCTAAACATCGACTAAGTCCTTCCTCTTTGCCGTGCGCTCTTCTATTATGTAGTGCTTT
>JABGUA010000016.1 GCA_018646825.1 Piscirickettsiaceae bacterium | reverse complement strand
TCAGTATGCCTTTGCCTCCCTCGCCATTTTCTAATGCCCGACTCCCTACCTGAATCGCTAACCTACCAGCTATTTCACTCATCGGCGCTAATAAAGGAAGACCGCCATGTTGATCTGTCACACATTCATAAGCGATGCAGATCGCTCCAGAATTGATTAAGTCTTGTGTTTGTTGTTTGTCGGCGGCCAAGTGAAGATAAGCAAACAATATTTGATTCGGCCTGAACCACTGTCGTTCTTGTGCTTGGGGTTCTTTTACTTTAACAACCAATTCGGCCGTGTCATAAACCGCTTTTGCTGTCGCTATAATTGTCGCACCGGCTTCTTGGTAAAGTTCATCAGTTAAACCAATCGCATCCCCAGCAAGATGTTGAATAATAACTTGATGTCCTTTCATAATAAGTTCGCGTACACCCGCTGGTGTCATGCCAACGCGATACTCATGATTTTTTATTTCTTTGGGTACCCCTATTAACATCCTTTGCCCCCTATATTTTCTTTGCCCCGTTTCTGTTTTAATGATTATTATTAATTACTTTAAATAAATGTGATGCCTGTAATGAACCAAGATACACCTTCTCTCGCAGAGTTAACTATTAAACAGGCGTTTGCACAGCAATTACCCGCTGACCCTGTCACGGAAAATCACCGGCGACAAGTCGAATCTGCTTGCTTTTCTTATGTTAAGCCGACCCCCGTTAAAGCACCAAAGTTAGTCTCATATTCCTCAGAAATAGCTAAATCACTTGGATTAAATGCTACGGACTGCCAATCTGACTTATTCACTCAGGTCTTTGCTGGTAATAAGCTATTGGACGGTATGACTCCTTATGCCCAATGTTATGGTGGTCATCAGTTTGGCCAATGGGCAGGGCAATTAGGTGATGGACGGGCGATTAACTTAGGTGAGGTGATTGATCAATCTGGCACTCACCACGTTTTACAGTTAAAAGGGGCTGGCGAGACACCCTATTCCCGAACTGCTGATGGCTTGGCGGTATTACGCTCCTCGGTCCGAGAGTTTATTTGTAGTGAGGCAATGCATCATCTTGGTGTGCCAACGACTCGGGCATTGAGCTTGGTCACAACAGGTGAGGATGTTGTTCGAGACATGCTTTACGATGGCAACCCTAAAGCAGAACCTGGTGCCATTGTCTGTCGCGTTTCGCCGTCTTTTTTACGTTTTGGTAGTTATGAAATTTTTGCATCTCGTGGCGACCATGACACCTTAAAAACATTAGTTGATTACACCATTACACATTTGTTCTCACATCTCGGAGAACCAAGTGTGGAAACTTACATTCAGTGGTTTGATGAAGTATGCCAACGGACCGCTGAGATGCTTGTACATTGGATGCGAGTTGGTTTTGTGCATGGCGTGATGAATACCGACAACATGTCTATTCTAGGTTTGACGATTGATTACGGCCCTTATGGTTGGCTTGAAAATTATGACCCAAATTGGACACCAAATACCACTGATGCCGCTAAAAAACGATACCGCTATGGCCATCAGGCTCAAATTGCACAATGGAATTTAATCCAGTTAGCCAACGCGCTTTACCCTTTAATTGAAGATGTTGAACCGTTAAGACAATCTATCAATGACTTTGCGAGTAGCTATGCGACGCAGCTAGAAGCTATGCGTGCTGCTAAACTGGGGTTCAAAGCCTTTCAAACTGACGATGCAACATTGATTAGTGAATTACATAAAGTATTACAGCTTGTTGAAACAGACATGACACTTTTTTATCGTGGTCTGGCTGATTTAAATACTGAGGAACAATATCAAACAGACGGTCAATTACTCGCACCACTGTCTGAAGCTTATTATGTGGAGGACGAGCTAACACCTGAAATCAAAGCAGAAATTTGTCATTGGATAAGGCAATACCAAAAACGGATCCGCCAAGATGGTACTGCAGATGCTGATCGAAAAGTGATAATGAATAAAGTGAACCCCAAGTACGTCTTTCGTAACTACCTAGCTCAATTAGCAACAGATAAAGCCGAGCAAGGAGATTTCAGTTTGGTTAATGAACTATTAGATGTCTTTAGACACCCTTATGATGAACAGCCAGATAAAGCCCATTTTGCCGTTAAACGTCCGGATTGGGCACGGGAACGTGTTGGTTGTTCAATGTTATCGTGTAGTTCCTAATCAATGCGTACTTTAGGTTACAGCCTTTTTTTCTATTATTTATTATTGCCTATCAGCGGCTTTAGCCAAGACAACGTAGACTTTAAAGTCACAACTGTGGCTGAACTGTTCGGTGTCCCATGGGGGATGACCTTCATTTCAGATGCTGAATTAATGGTCTCCGAACGTGATGGTACGTTGTCTATAATTAATATTAAAACAACAGAGATAACTCCCTTGTCAGGCTTGCCTGAAGATATTCATTTTCAGGGGCAAGGTGGCTTGCTTGATGTCGCGACCCCACCCCACTTTGAAAAAGCAGCATGGATTTATTTTAGTTACAGCAAAAATGTGAATGGTCTAGGCGCAACAACTTTGGCGCGCGCCAAATTAGATGAACTTGCCTTAACAGATTGGCAGGATTTGTTAGTCAGCCAAAGCAGAACACGTAGCGGTGCACATTTTGCTGGTCGCATAGCGTTTGATCATCAAGGCCATGTCTTTATGTCGATTGGAGATCGCGGAATGCGGGAAAATGGGCAAAATTTAAAAACACACGCTGGCAGCATTATTCGACTTGCCCTTGATGGCAGTATTCCTGCTGATAACCCTTTTGTTAACGATAAGGCTGTTTTGCCGGAAATCTGGAGTTATGGGCATCGTAACCCTCAAGGCTTGTTTTTTAATCCCGCGACACAACAGCTTTGGTCAAATGAACATGGCCCAAGGGGGGGAGATGAAATTAACCTGATTCATAAAGGTCTTAATTATGGCTGGCCCGTTATTTCTTACGGTAAAGAATATGGCAGCCCGTTAGCCGTCGGCGAAGGCACCCATAGAAAGGGGATGGAACAACCTCTTAAGGTTTATACCCCTTCGATCGCGCCCAGTAGTTTAATGCAATACAGTGGAGCAGCTTTTCCTGCCTGGACCGGGCAGTTATTTTCGGGTGCACTGAAATTGCAACATTTGAATAAGATCAGCCTTGACGATGCGCGCCAAGTGATTGATGAAAGTCGGATGTTAGTATCGTTGAATGAACCTATAAGGCACGTCATTGAGGGCCCAGACGGCTTAATTTACTTATCAACAGATAGTGGCCAAATTTTAAAGCTATCACCTAATCCTGATAAGAAATCGCAATAATGCTATAGGTTTTTCGACCCTGTTGAACATGAATCGTGACATCGTCATCAACTTGTTTTTTTAATAACGCTTGAGCCAGCGGTGAATCGAGACTGATGTTACCTTTTTCATGATCTATTTCATCTGGTCCGACAATGCGGTAGTTAACTTCCCTACCCTCGTCTGTTTCTAACCTGACCTTAGCTGCAAAAAAAACGACGTTTTGATCATCTGGCTTCTCTGATATAACTCGCAGATCTGGCATCCGTTTTTGCAAATAGCGAATACGACGGTCAATGCCTCTAAGTTCTTTTTTGCGATAAATATATTCTGCATTTTCTGAACGGTCTCCTTCTGCAGCTGCCGCCGATAAAGCTTTAACTACATCTCTTCTCCGTTGCCAACGCTCTTCTAGTTCGGCATTAAGTCGGGCCATGCCCTGCACAGTAATGTAGGGTGATGATTTCACCGTTATGCCGTTGCTAATTGTTGGTGTGACTCAAGTAACTTATTAAGGGTGAAATAAAAACAATCCGGCTTACCTTCTTCTACATAGAGACCATCAACAGCATCATTTATCTGTCGTATAACGCCCATCGCGCCTGTTTCACAGAATTGAAAGCTCGAGTCTGAGTAAGACAAGACATCATTAACCTGATCGATTAAAAGTGCATAGCTAGGCGTTTTACCGTCCTTTGTTAAATAGAGTAAAACTTGTCTTATACTGGTTTCTAGGTGTTCACGTGCACGGTCCAATACCAGTTCAATCTGGGCTAAAACAGACTCGTTTTGTTGGTTAAACAGCGTTTCAGCTTGTTGCCATTGATGCTGCGACATCAACATAATTAATTGTTCAAAATAGGTTATAAATGCAGGTTTTGGCTCCTCTAATGTATTAACTAGACTCTGCAAAGCGGTATCACGACATTGAACTTGCTTATCCCAACTTAATAAATTGGCATTTTGGCTCAATTCCTCACGCGTAATTAATCGACGGGCGGTTAATTTCCATTGTATTTCTTGAAACCAATCTTGATAACCTTGCTTCACAGTTTCAATTTGCGTTAATAACGCTGTTTTTTCATCTGAAACAGAACGAAGGCCGACATGGTGTCCAAAATTAATCACTGGAATAGCAATGCTTTGCAATTTAATCATCCCGATCAAACCTGATTGCTTTATGGGTAAAGCTTGTATCGCTGCTATATCTTGTCCTAAGAGCAAAACATGCCTGATATCCAAACCAAAGAGCAATTCTTCTACATGAAATGTCATTATTTGTTGTTGATTTCCTGTCATGCTCTTACCTCCGCTTATGATTTACACTTTAGCGTCAAATTATGCCTGAATCATCACCCAAAAAATGTTTCACACGAAAAATAATGCAAATACGATATCTTCGTTAAGCTAATGATTTTAATCATTTATGTAAACATCTATCTATTTTTTCCTGATGGACGTTTTTACCTAAAAAATCTGCAATCAAATTCATATCTAATTGTGCATTCTCCAAGCAACTTGAAGCACCAGGAGACGGTGTCATATTAAACAAAATACCAGTACCAGGATTAATCTTAGCTTCACCCATCATCAACACTTTATTCTCTTTATCAATCAGTTGTGGTCGTACCCCACCATAACCTGGCGCAAATCTGACATCTTTTAGTTGTAATGATGGCACGACTTTTCGGACATCTTTTAAGAACAGCCAGCGCCGTAAACCAGGGACTTCAAATAAAAAGTTTTTGAAAATATAATTCCGAATATCACTGACTTTCATGAGATCCCACATCACTTTAACAACACGGGAATCTAAACGAAGTACACGAAGGAAATCGAAGAAGCTTTGTCGGTTGTATCGTTCTAGCATAGGTGTAATCAAGGCTGTTGGGCCAAAACGGGTCTTCCCAGGTACCAACACATCAGGATCACCATGTACTGCTGCAAAAGGTAACTTATCATTTTGTACTGTATAGACTTTGCCATTGAGTACTTTGGGTGTGAAATAAAAGCTACCGGCTACTGGCAAGCAAGAAAATGATAATCCATAGCCCATTTGTTGCGCTAGAAGTAAACTGTGTCCACCGGCTGATACAACTACTGACTTTGCCTTGATCGTACCAAGCTCGGTTTCGAGATAAAATAATCCTTCGCTTTCTTTAATTTTTCCAACGTGACTGTTGAATTGAATTTGGATATTTTTATCAACAACTGTCTGCGCTTGCTCAGCAAATGATTCGGCTAATTGATTAAAATCGACGGCACTGTGCTCATCTAACACAGCTAATGCAACACAAGGCTCCGGTCTCATTTCACCATCAATTAAAATAACGTTTGGTTCTATTTCGGCAATTTGTTCTTTTTCTAATAATTCTAGGCTCGCAAAAACAGTTTTGAAGCTTTCAAAACGTGCTCTCAGCTGATCACACTCTTTCTGCCCCACACCAATAACCATTTTGGGATATTTAAAAATAATATGATCGCGTTTTGGCAAAGTTTCAGTGTAATTAACAACCATTGCAGCTGCATTTTTTACTTTCGTTGCCTTTTCCAAAGTGTAATTGGTTTCTATATCACCGCAATGTAGGGTTTGACTATTATTACGGCCATTAGAATTAACTTTAGCTAAACCATCATATTTTTCTAATAAGATAATATCGTCAATATCGGTATATTCCGCCAGCATATACATTAAGGCTGTTCCACACACACCACCACCGACAATAGCTACTTGATAGATCTGTTCTGTCATTTACATTCACTTGTTTGTGTTTTTCGAAAGATCAAAATATCTTTCGCCTCAAGCTTATCATTATAATCGTGAGGCAGATTTGGTGTGTAATAGTTTATATTGCGGCTAGCACTCTATTTATGTTTAGGTGGGTCTTTTGCCTCTGACTCAATATGCCAGACATTCATTAATAATTCGTCCAAAGCGTCATCATCGGGTAACGGACCTTGGTTAAAAGCGAGAAAATCAAAATCCGACGAGCTCACTTTAGTCGGCTTAGTTTCACGTTTCTGTTCTACTTCAAGAACTTCTTCGGATCCAGCTTGTGTTTCGGGTTCTATTTCAGCGCTACTTTCTGGGGCTGGTTCAACTTTATTTTGCTCTAAACGGGCCGTCTTTTCTCTTAACCTTTGTCTTAATTCCTCGAGTGTTGGCTGTTCTATTTCAGCTACTGACTCTGTTGCAACGTCTAGTTCTGCTTCAACTTCCGGTTCTGCTTCAACTTCCGGTTCTGCTTCGACCTGAGGTTCTGCTTCGACCTGAGGTTCTGCTTCGACCTGAGGTTCTGCTTCGACCTGAGGTTCTGCTTC
>JABGUA010000249.1 GCA_018646825.1 Piscirickettsiaceae bacterium | reverse complement strand
TCATTATCGGCTAAATCATTCTCTGATCTTTCTGATGGATATACATCACCATGTTGAGTGCAGTGATATTTACCTTCACCGTATATTGCCCTTGAAGACGCGACTATTACTTTTTGAATATTATGTGTTTCGTTAGTCAAGTAATCGAGCAGGATTGCAGTCCCTTTAATATTCACATCCGTATATTTTTCTATTTCATACATTGACTGGCCGGTACCCGTCTCTGCAGCTAAATGTACGATCGCATCCTGACCCTCTAATGCAGCTACCCAGTCCTGTTTATTTCTAACGTCACCTTTTATGAACTTAACTTTGTTTTTTATTGAATCATAAAGTGCTGAGTTCTCTGTGTGAATCTGTGGCGACAGGTTATCTAGCACCGTGACCTGATAACCTAAACTAATCAACCGCAATGCTAGATTTGAGCCAATGAAACCTGCACCACCGGTAATTAAAATATTTTTCATCGACTCTTCAATTTTATTTCTATTATTAAACCAATCATTATAACGCTTCTATTACTCGTTTACTTGGAGAGTACTTTCTTAAGCCAGTTATTAATATGATATTGTTCGAAGTCAACCTTTCCCTGCTCCTCGTTGGCTTTAAAAAAACTAGGGGTGATGGCTACATTCTGACGATCAATTACTAGGATTCTATTATCATCGAAGAAAGTTTCCTGCCTAATATTGTCATTTGTTGTTAGTAATTTAAGTCCAGCACCAAGCACTTCGAATGTCCGAATTGTTAAGCCATCCTGAATCGATAGCTCTATATCTAACACAGCAGTTGTTCGTTTGTATGTATCAACAATTTCATTCGCTGGTACAGAATATGTTTTCAAAAACTGTTTATCTTTATAGTTAATTACACCTGTTACTAATAACCTTATTAGCGCTAACTTTGTAATATAAAGGTGGCTCTTGAATACAAGATCATGTTGTTTGCATAGCGCGCTGACCGCTTTCACCACGTCCAGACGGTCGCTATGGTAAGCCCCATAAAACACAATATCGTATTCCTTTTTCTGTTTCTGATACTTGAGTGACGCATACTCCTCGGCATAGAAAAGCGGCAAATAATCTAGTTTGTATTGTTTAGCATCTTTCATGTCGAAGGTTTGAACACGATCAAAATACGGTATCAATGGCAAGTAGTTATTTTGTGATACTGAGTCCCATTGATACATCACAAACCTGGCTTGGCTTAACTTTTGTTTTAGAGCCTGAAGAAAGCTCTGGTCAAAATACCCACCTCTGATAATAAAAACCAGATCAAATTCGTCCTTTTTTATTTCTGCCAATAACCCTCGTCTATGTTTTTGCTCTATATAGCTTTTAAGTTGATGACTCACTTTTTGAGATAACCTAAACCAAATCGATTGTTTTATTTCTGGATAGAATTTAACTTCTGCTCCAAATGACTCTAGTGTTTTGATTATCTCTTTGTGGTATTGATAGAAAACTGGGGCAATAAATAAGACCTTTTTATTTTCTAAGTCCACTTACACTTTCTGCCATTCATTTTTCTCAATATTAAATTGCTTAATGACCTTTGCCGGAGAACCAACAGCAACACTATAATTTGGAATATCCTTAGTAACGACTGTATTAGCACCGATAATGCAATGCTTTCCTACTCTAGCCCCAATAATCGATACATTCTCTCCAATCCAACTATTTTCACCGATAATTACAGGGGCTTTGAATAGCACAGGCTGCTTCATGATAGGCATATTAATATCACTGTAATCGTGAATATTATCTGATATATAAACTTTATCTGCTATCAAGACATTATTTTCTATTTCAACATGTTGAAGTGCAACGATATGTGAAAACCGCCCAATCACTGTACCCTTTTTAATCAAGAGTCTTGGCTTAGCATTACCTTGTTCAAGTGCCAATAACCAAGCCATTGAATTGATACTCACATTGTCTTCTAATTCTATATATTCTTCACCTTCTATTTTGTCAGGTGAAACAAGAATCGTTTTTCGTCCAAACGTCTTAAATCGGTGGGCAAACAATAGTTTAAATATTATTCTAGAAGTGAACTGTTGCAACCTTCTATATGCTTTAAACATTAACATACTTACCTTTTCTCGCTTATTAACTTTTTCAAGAACGCATCAGGCTCATTGAATAACGGGGCAAGGTTCATCAACTTCTCTTCGTTAAATGTCCACCATTGAGAACTGATTAAGCCTTCACGTGTGGGCTCAGAAAACCGCCATTTGATATGCTTTGCTGGTACACCTGCCGTGACACTATATGGCGCTACATCCTTTGTAACTATCGCACCTGCACCTATAACAGCACCCACCCCAATGGTCACGCCAGGCATAACCATCGCGCCTTGACCAATCCAAACATCAGCTTCAATAACTGTAGGTATGGCCTCGTCTACTCTAAAACGATTATGATCAATATAGAAAAAAGGTAAGGGTTGGTTTTTATCATAAAATACCGGGCTTGTACTCACCATATTCATCGGGTGGTTAATAGGTCCGATGCAAACATCTTGAGCAATAGAACAAAACCGTCCCACTTTAGTGTTTAACAAGGTCGTGTTTTTTTGAATGTAGCTATGCTCTGCAACTGTTGCATTTTGTAGAATGACGTTTTGAAATAAAACAGCGTGTTTCGCGATAACACTTTGATCATCAATAGAAACCCCTAAATAAATCTGGCTTTCGGGGAAGCGCTTAGATAGTTTCCAGCGGCGTATATACTGCTTTAAGTTGTTAACTATCAATTTTTCTCACCTAACAAACTGTATACGAACGCTTTATTCCTCTCTAAATTTCCACCATCCAGCGGACCAATATATTTTTCCATCACATCTCTTCTCAGGAAATTCTGATATCGTTCTCGATTATGTTGAAAATCACTAAATGCCGATACTAAGTCATCAACAGTCTCCACGGTGGCTAGTTCAGAGTCACCATCAAATGGCGTATCCTTTATCTCATTATCTTTTTTATAATAAACAACAGGAATACCTAAGCACGATGCTTCAAATAATGTTTGAGAATAAATACTAATGTAAAAATCGGTGTTC
>JABGUA010000017.1 GCA_018646825.1 Piscirickettsiaceae bacterium | reverse complement strand
TTTGAGCTGTTTAATCAGCCGCAACATTTCTTTATCGCTAAAGCCTGGAAATAGTAGGGCGAACTCTGAGCCTTGGAGTCTATAAGCTGTTGTGCTGAATTTCTCTGTCGACCTTAAAATTGCGGAAAATTCACGTAATAGGTTATTGACAGCCTCATTACCTTTGTCCTTACTGAGAAAGCCTAAGTCATCGAATTTAATTAAGGCCGCAAAACCTTCACCTTTAAATCCAGACAAGGCTTGTTTTAAGCTGACTTCAAAGGTGGCTTGGTTAAGCAACTTAGTTAACGGATCTTGTTTCATGCTTTCACTGACTATTTCGAGGCGTCGGTCTAAACGGCTTATCATCTGGCCAATCTTATTCGACATACTGTTCATCGATAAGGCGACATTTCTCACCTCATAAGTCCAAGGGAGTTGCGTAATTGAAGTGAAGTGACCAGCCGATATTTGCTCAGCTTGTTCGGCAATATCTTTCAAGGGACGCAAGGTGAACCGTAAAACAGTGATTAATAAAATAATGGCTGCCAGAAAAATCAAACCCGATACAATTAGCGTTGATTTTGCTTGTTGATATAACTTTAAGTAGCCATAAGATGGGTTTGTTGTGACATAAAGTTTGCCTGTCATATGCCAGCCAGAACTGATTTCTGACACTGCTGTCGCGACATGCATTGGTACCCAATTAATAAACCACTGAGGTACACCCGGAACTGTTTTAGGATTAGTGAGCTTAACGAGTTCTTGATTGTCAATATTAACTAAACGCATTTCTCGGTAATAACCAGTATCAAAAATTGCTGTCATCATCGTTTCAAGAATTGGATCTTTTTCATTCTTCATGTGTGGACTAAGAGATAAGCCCAACGAAGTCGCCGTATCTTTGACATGAAATTGTGACTCAACTTCTAAATAACTTTTGATATTGTTAATACTTAAGATCAAACTGGCCGAAAATATAATGAAAAATATTAGGCTCAGCAGCAGCAATAATTGTTTAGACAGTGACATGGCGCATTCCTTGGCCTACCGTTTCATTAAACGAAAGATAATAACCTGTTTAGTAATATCAACAGTGATAATAACTCCAGTATTGTATCTTACCTAAGAAGGTATAAAGTTTTAAGCAAATCACGCTATGCTTAATTTATGCTCAAATAATATTATGTTTTTTGAGTTGGTATTGTTAGGATTGATCTTTAGTTTTTGTGTGATAATTTCTCGATGTTAGCTGCCTTACTCCAAATGTCTTTGTTGATTGCCTGTGGCAGTGCTTGGAAACAATATGCCCCCGCGCATATTTCACCATTGGCACACCGGCGGGCATTAACTGATCTGGTTTTTTATATTTTATTGCCTGCATTGGTGCTCGATGTTATCTGGCGAGCACCGCTGAATCAGTCCTCTTTATTTATTTCGTTATTAGCTGCATCTGGGGTAGCCAGTGGCTTAGCTATCGTTTGGTTTCTCTTACGTTATATTGATTGTTCGCCAAAACAAAAAGGGGTTTTACTCCTGGCATCGGCTTTTCCTAATGCGACCTATTTGGGTTTACCTGTTTTGGATCAAGTCATGGGCCCGGCGACACGTGCGACGGTTTTACAATATGACCTGTTTGCATGCACACCTATTTTACTGTCTCTTGGGATGTTAATTGCCCGGCATTATGGCGATAATAAAACAGAACTACATCCTTTAACGGCCTTATCTAAAGTGCCCCCTTTATGGGCTGTTGCTGTTGGCGTTATGCTGAACTTCAGTGGCTTTGCACAACCAAATTTTATCCACACCATCCTTGCTACCTTAGCCGGTGGTGTCGTTCCTTTGATGTTGATTGTTTTAGGAATGAGTATCCGTTGGCAGAGTTTGCATTTACGGCTTCTGCCTTTGCTCATGCCTGTCATTATCACATCTTTGTTTTTAGTGCCTTTGGTCGTGTTAACTTTGAGTTATTTTCTGGGGTTATCGTCTTATTTAATGCAACAGGTCGTTATTGTCGCGGCTATGCCTACAATGGTTTTTGGCGTTGTCATTAGTGAACGTTATCAGCTAGATACTGAGCTTTATGCTTCAGCTGTGACTGTCACCACCTTGTTCAGCCTCATTACCTTACCGCTCTGGTTTTATTGTTTATCGAGTTGATTTAACCAGCGTAGATTTGCACGTTCAATCGCCGCTTTTAAAAGGGCCATAGCCTCTTCTATTTGGTCCGTATGACCGCGTAAACTCAATTCTATATGCGGTACTTCACCAAGGTGAGGTAAGCTTGAAAAACGTAATGTCGGATAATCTTCAACAATTTTTATCATCACAGGCAATAAGTCGGACTCACGACCATGAATGACATAAATTATTTGTTCATCTTTTGGAGACAAGTCCCTTAATTCTGGATATAAATTATCCAGTACCCATTCAATCATTGGCCAAGACATCTCAGGGAAGCCAGGCATAAAATGATGGTCATTAAATGAAAAACCAGGCACCCGATTAATCGTATTGGGAATAATGCGACTTCCCACAGGCAAATATCCCATTAGAATACGGTTTGGATAGGCTCCTTGTCCATACTGGGCTTCTATTTCAGCCACGGCATGGGGATGGGGCAACAAATCAACATTGGCGACTCTAGCCACAGTCTGTCTCGTCCTATCATCCGGTGTTGCACCAATGCCGCCAAAACTAAAAACTAAATCTTTCGTTGCGAGAGTGAAATCTAAAAAGCGTTCTAATTGTTCAGCTTCATCACCAACGATAATAGTCCAAGTTAGTTCTAAGCCACGTTGGGCCAAAACAGACTGTAAGTGTTTAAAATGCTGGTCTTGTCGTTTGCCTGAGAGAAGTTCATCGCCAATAATCAATGCGCCAATATTCATGGTTACTCTAACCTTATGTTATGCGGGTGTTACAGTTTCTTCTCGGTTTCGCATGAAATCAGCTGTTTTGGCAAATGATGCCATAAGCTGTTGGGCTAGCAAGTCATCTAATTCTAACGTTGCGAGCGCATGCGCCATACAATATAGCCATTGATCACGCTCTTCCAATCCAATCGAAAAGGGCATATGGCGTTGACGTAAACGGGGGTGGCCATATTTCTCGATGTAGAGATCAGGACCGCCTAGCCAACCGGTTAAAAAGAGAGTTAGTTTTTCTTCACTGCTGGCGATATCAACAGGGTGCATGTCGCGAACATGTTTTGTTTGGGGTGTTTCCGACATAATTTGGTAAAAAGTTTTGACTAGGTGCTTTACGGCGGGTTCACCACCAATACGGAGATAATGGGTCTCTAGTTCTGACATCACGTAACTCAAGATAATAAAATTGCTGTTTATCTTAACCTTGTTCGAGGTAACTATAAAGCGATGTCACTTGCGACAATCTATTGAGACAAGGATAATTGTCTCAGCTTATCAAACACCTTTAATTCTGATATGTCTTAGGTGCTTGATTACTTTTATTAACCTACAAGGTATCAATCCATGAGTGAAAAAATTGTAATGCGTACAGGTGAATGTTTATTAGCCGGTGGTCCTCCATTTACGGCTGCAGAGCCTGAAGTCATGATTGGCGAATTAGACGGTCCTTTTGGTACTGCTTTTGCTAATTTAATCGGTGACCAAGTAAAAGGCCATTCACGTGTTTTAGCTTTGATGAACACTGATGTAATGGTTCGTCCTGCGACACTAATGGTCAGCAAAGTCACTGTTAAAAGTAACGCTTACACGACTATCTTGATGGGAACAGTACAAGGCGCGATCGCAAACGGCGTTTTAGATGCAGTTCGTAATGGCACCATTCCAAAAGAAAGAGCGAATGAGTTAGGTATCATTGTCTCCGTCTGGTTAAATCCTCAAATCACTTCTGTTGAAGATTTAGATCATGAAGCCTTATTTAATATTCATCGTGAAGCAACACGTAAAGCACTTGAAAAAGCAATGAATTTTGAACCGAGTATTGATTACTTATTAGAGAACCAAGATAAATTAGTTCATAAGTATTATGAAAAAGCGTTAGCTAAATAAGTCGGCGAATATTTAGATTAAGAAAGCGGCCTATATAGTTGACTATGTAGGCCGTTTTTTTGTTTGAAAGCTTGCTAAATGGCTGTGAGGCCGTTATTTTTAATATTTTGACTATTGCAATGAAGAGAATCATGCTTAATGGCTGACAACCTGCCTAAAAAAGAACAGGATTTATATTCTATTGATTTGCTGATGCAGCAAACGCGTCAGCTCGCCGCACGCTATCGCCAGACAACAGGAAATACTTTGCCTATTACCGGTGAAATAGCCCGTTTTGATGTTGCAAAAGCGTTAAATATGACACTGAGTGATGACTTAACTTTGGGTTACGATGCGATTGGAAATGCGAAAAGTACCAGGTTGAAAATATTGATTAAAGGCCGTGTCATTTTTGAAGACAGCCATTCGAGTCCACGACTAGGTCAACTTAATCCTGATGGGCGTTGGGATCGCGTAGTGATGGTATTATTTGATGATGATTATCAACCCGTAGAAATGTATGA
>JABGUA010000190.1 GCA_018646825.1 Piscirickettsiaceae bacterium | reverse complement strand
TACCTGCAGAATGGTGCCAAGTTTTATTACCTGAAAACCACGCTATTGCAGAAGCCTTGGTTACGGATCCAAGAGTCGCCTTCTTCAGCTTTATTGGCAGTGCCAGAGTGGGTTGGTATTTACGCTCTAAATTAGCACCAGGAACACGCTGTGCCTTAGAGCATGGTGGCGTTGCTCCTGTGATTATGACGGCAGATGCCGACATTGACAATGCGATTCCTGCCTTGGCAAAAGGGGGCTTTTATCATGCAGGCCAAGTGTGTGTGTCTGTACAACGTCTTTATGTGCACGAATCCATTGCTCGAAACGTAGCAGAGAGATTAGCACTTGCTGGACAAAAGATGGTTGTTGGCGATCCCCTATCTGATAAAACAGAAGTCGGGCCATTGATCAGAGCAGGCGAAGTCGAACGCGTCGCAACATGGGTGCAAGAAGCGGTCGATGTCGGAACAGAAGTACTCTGTGGTGGCAATACCTTACCGAATCATTGTTATGCGCCAACCGTATTATTTAATCCGCCAAAAGACAGTAAAGTGTCTAATGCAGAAATATTTGGCCCCGTTGTTTGCGTCTATCCTTTTGATGATTTAGATCAAGCGATCGCAGATGCAAACAGTTTAGATGTCGCTTTTCAAGCGTCGGTTTATAGCGCAAATATTGACGATGCGATGTATATCTCTGATCGTTTAGCGGCATCAGCAGTCATGATTAATGAACATACTGCATTCCGAGTTGATTGGATGCCTTTCGCAGGCCTAAGGCAGTCTGGCCTAGGCACGGGTGGCGTGCCGTACACGTTAGAAGATATGCAAGTCGAAAAAATGATCGTAATTGCCTCGAAAAGTATTCGATAAGCACGGTCGCGATAACAAAAAAACTTGATCCAAAACCAAATCTTCTCTATATTTTCTTCTCATGATTTTCTTAATCATAAGAAGGTAGAGAAATGTTAACTGAGCGCCAGCAAGACACTTACAATTTTATTGTTCAATATATTGAGCAGCAGGGTCGTTCGCCGCTATTATCTGAAGTGGCTAAAGGCATCGGCTTATCTTCACAGGGTTCCGTACATAATTATATTCAAGCCTTAGTGAATGAAGGTTTAATTACCCGTTCAGTGGGCCGATCGCGGGGCTTAAGCCTCAGTAAAGAGACGAATCAAGATCTGGCAACGGTTAAGTTACCTGTTATGGGTAGAATCGCGGCCGGCCGTTTGATCGAAGCTATTCCAGATGAAGATGAAATTGATTTGGGTGGGATGTTTGCAGGTAAAGGTCGCTTTGTCCTTAAGGTGAATGGGGATTCAATGATCGATAAAGCAATCATGTCCGGTGATTGGGTTGTTGTCCAATCACAACAAACAGCGAACCATGGCGATATCGTAGTTGCGTTAGTCGATGGCTTTGATGCGACATTGAAGACGATCTTATTCAATGACGATAGGACAATCACTTTAATGCCTGCGAATGACAATTATGAACCCGTGACCTTACCTGCTGAGCGGATTAGTATTCAAGGCGTTATCGTGGGCCAACTCCGCACCTATTAGATTAAAGTAGGCTGATCTAAGCATGTCGGAGCAGGTTTGGCCAAGTGCCATTGTGCTTGTCGATATGAACTGCTTTTTTGCCGCAGTAGAACAACTTGATAACCCAATGTGGCGACGACAACCGGTTGCTGTAACAAATGGCTTATTAGGAACGACCATCATTACCTCGTCCTATGAAGCACGGGCCTTTGGTATCAAAACAGGTATGCGGCTTAATGTGGCACGAACATTGTGCCCAAACTTAATACAAGCACCGTCAAGACCGAACCGCTATGCTGAATTATCAACAGATATCATGGCTTCCCTGCAACAAATTAGTCCAGATATAGAAGTTTATTCCATTGACGAAGCCTTTATTGAGGTTACACATTGCCAAAGTTTATTAGGGTCGCCTTATCAAATCGCAAAACGGGTGAAAAAAGCGGTTTATCAGGCATCTGGACTATATTGTTCGGTCGGCGTCAGCGGGGACAAAACGACGGCTAAATTTGCTGCAAAACGGCGTAAACCCAATGGCTTGATGCTTATTCCACCATGGCAAGCAGAGGAAACACTTGCACCTTATCCGATTACAGAGTTAAGCGGCATTAATACGGGTGTAGCGGGTTTTCTAAGGCAATATGGCGTGATTGTTTGTGGCGATATGAAGAAGTTGCCAATAGGGGTTTTAGCTCAACGTTATGGCAATATAGGCCGGCGCATTTGGTTAATGGCACAAGGGCAGGATCCTGAAAAAGTTCGGACGAATATAACGGCCCCTAAAACGATGGGACATGGCAAAAATATGCCACCCGAAACAAAAGATCTGCATATTATTCTGACCTATTTTCAACATATGTCAGAAAAACTGGCTGCACGGCTACGCCAATATGGCTACCAATCAAATCATTTTATGATTGCATTAAAAACTAAATCACATGGCTGGATAACAAACAAATCTGCAACCGCATACCCAACAGACGACGGCAAACAAATTTTTGCTTTGTGCCAAGGTTTCATGACAGAGCATTGGCATGGCCAAGGTGGCTGGCAAGTCCGAGTTGTTGCGCTTAATGTCCAATCTGAACAGCAAACAGACTTATTTCAGCCTATGGACCTTTCTCCGAAACGTGAAAAACTGAACCTAGCGGTTGATGAGATTAATCATAAATTTGGTGAGTTTACTGTTGCGCCATCTAGGCTCATTAAGCGCTCAGAAATGCCAAATGTGATTACACCATCTTGGCAGCCTAGTGGTCATCGTAAAACAGTGTGACGTACTTAAAAGACAAGCGAGAACAACTCACCTATAATGCGCTGTTATGAAAAGCCTTTTTAATATAAAAACGGTAGCCTTAATTTGGCTCTTTGCCCTGATCTTAACGGCCTGCAGTGCAAAAGCGCCGACAGTTAAACAAGGGTCCGTTGAGTCGACGATCGAAGTTGAGCCGGGACAGACAACGGCAGAACAAAAAACCGATTGGCAGAATAACTACGGCAACGCACAAGAATTAATACCGAATACCTTATCAACCACGAGTATAGAACCAGAAGTTGATGTTTGGCAGCGGGTGAGAGCCGGCTTTACCATGACACCCGCCTTGCCTCTAAACAAACCAACACAAAAGCAGTTGGCGCGTTTTCTAAAGAATCCACCCTACCTGAACACCGTGGTGGAACGTGCAAGGCCTTATTTACACTATATTGTCTCTGAGTTAGATAAGCGTGATATGCCGATGGAAATCGCCTTATTGCCCGTTGTAGAGAGTGGTTTTAAGCCTTATGTCTATTCAAGAAGTGGTGCCGCTGGCATCTGGCAGTTTATGCCAGCAACAGGCAGAGTATTTGGTCTTAAACAAAATGGTTGGTATGACGGTCGAAGAGATATTGTTGCTTCAACTGATGCCGCTTTAAATTACCTTCAAAAATTACACGGTTATTTTGGTGATTGGCAATTAGCGATCGCAGCCTATAACGCAGGTGAAGGTAGGGTAGGCCGGGCAATTGAGAAAAATAAAAAGGCAGGTAAAGCGACTGATTTCTGGTCATTAGATCTCCCTGCTGAAACGACAGCTTATATTCCTAAGCTCATGGCGGTATCCCATTTGGTTTTTCAACCAAATCAATATGGCTTAACGTTACGACCGCTAGCGAATAAACCTGTTTTTGCTGTCGTTGGTACGGGATCGCAAATAGATTTAACTTTGGCGGCTAAACTAGCAGATATCACTAGCGATGAACTTTACCTGTTTAACCCGGGGTATAACTATTGGGCAACACAGCCTGAAGGCCCGCATCAACTGGTATTGCCGGTAGAAAAAATTGATAACTTTAAACGACAATTAGCGGCTTTACCGGTTAAGGATCGGATGCAATGGCAACGCCATAAAATAAAACAAGGTGAGTCATTAGGCCTAATTGCTAAGCGATATAAGACGACGGTGTCAGTCTTAAAGAAAACTAATAAATTGAGCACAAATAATATCAGGGCAGGCCGGCACTTATTAATCCCGATGTCAGTAGGCAAGGCCAGTGATTTTGTGAGTCAAAATAAGATAGCAAAGAAGAAGGTAGCTAAAAAGCCTAAAAACAGTAAGAAGGTTATTCATATTGTGCAAAAAGGTGATACTTGGTGGGATTTAGCAAATGCTTATAACGTAGGCGTTAGGCAACTAACAAGTTGGAATGGTAAATACCCTAGAGACACACTCAGCCTGGGCCAAAAACTGACGGTTTGGTCTCCTGATGATCAAGCAAGTTCGAACAATTTAAAAGCAATTGATTACCAAATTAAAAGTGGCGATTCGTTATGGAAAATCTCGAAGGAATTTGATGTCAGTGTTGCTGAAGTTAGAGAATGGAATGGCTTAAGTACAAGGGCATTATTAAAACCAGGCCAAATGCTTAAATTATTCATAGAAAAAAGTATTTAAGACCTAACTCCCGCCTTCAAAATTTTGTTGGCGCCATGCTTCATAACTAATCACTGCGACAGAGTTAGATAAATTCAAGCTACGGTTTGATGCCTGCATTGGGATACGTATACGTTGTTCAGCAACGATACTCTCCAAAATAGCATCAGGTAATCCAGAGGTTTCAGACCCAAAGAGTAAGGCATCACCCGCTTGATATTCAACCTGATGATAAGGTTGAGAGCCTTTAGTCGTACAAGCAAAAATACGATGCTCACCCATTACCTCTAGAAAATGTGCGTAATCGTTATAGCGACTGACATTGGTCAGGTCGTGGTAATCAAGCCCAGCACGCCGCAACTGTTTTTCTTCTAACCCAAAGCCCAGCGGTTCGATCAAATGCAGCTGACAGCCGTTATTGGCCGACAAGCGGATGATATTACCGGTATTGGGTGCGATGCGAGGTTCGTGAAGGACAATATGGAACATAATTACGGACTACTATGACTTTATGGGTGGAAAGAAATAGAAAGAGAGGGTTTGAAGAAGTGTGTGGTGGCTATGGGTGGATTCGAACCACCGACCCCATCATTATGAGTGATGTGCTCTAACCAACTGAGCTACATAGCCTTGCGAAGCAGGGCATTTTACGACGCCACTGCTTAAATATCAAGTTATTTACCATTGATGATGAAATGGAAGGGAAATGCCTAATATTTTTGCTGATAACATAAGTTATCAATATTTCTATTTCATCGTTAGACGTTAAACCTATAGTGCATTACATCACCATCTTTAATAATGTAATCTTTCCCTTCTAGTCGCCATTTACCGGCATCTTTGGCACCTGATTCACCTTTGTATTGGATGTAATCATCGTAACCAATTACCTCAGCACGAATAAACCCTTTTTCGAAGTCAGTATGAATGACGCCAGCACCTTGCGGAGCTGTTGCACCAATCGCCACTGTCCACGCGCGAACTTCTTTAACACCGGCCGTTAGGTAAGTGTGTAAGCCTAATAAACTATAACCGCTTCTAATGACACGGTTTAACCCAGGTTCGTGAAGTCCCAAGTCTTCTAAGAAAGCCATTTTTTCATCATCTTCAAGTTCAGCAATTTCAGACTCAATGGCAGCGCAAATTGCCACCACGATAGCGCCTTCGGCATCAGCATGCTGGTTTAAGGCATCTAAAGCAGGATTATTTTCAAACCCATCTTCAGCGACATTCGCAATATACATCGTCGGTTTAATGGTTAATAAATGAATTTCTTTCAATAAAGCACGTTGTTCTTCATCTAAGCCCATACTGCGAACAGCTAAACCTTGGTCTAAATGTACTTGCATCTGGTTTAACAGTTCAAGGCGCGCTTTCGCTTCTTTGTCGCCACCCTTAGCGTCACGTGCAGTTTTATTAATGGCTTTTTCGACACTTTCTAAATCTGCTAAAGCCAATTCAGTGTTAATGACTTCAATATCATCTAATGGGGAAACTTTACCGGCGACATGAATGACATTCTCATCTTCAAAACAACGGACAACATGAGCAACAGCATCTGTTTCACGAATATTGGCTAAGAACTTATTACCTAAGCCTTCGCCTTTAGAGGCGCCAGCAACAAGACCTGCAATGTCTACAAATTCCATTGTGGTAGGTAATATACGTTCAGGATTGACGATGGCAGCTAAAGCATCGAGTCGAGGGTCGGGTACAGGCACAATCCCAACATTCGGTTCAATGGTACAAAACGGATAGTTTTGTGCTTCGATACCGGCTTGTGTCAGTGCATTAAATAAAGTGGACTTACCTACATTTGGTAAACCAACAATGCCACATTTAAATCCCATGTCTTGTCCTCAGGCCTCTTTAAGAAAAGAGGTAAATTCTGTTAATAATTAAGCGTTTTGTGAATGCAGCCAGTGCATGGCTTTTTCAAGATCACCTGATAAAACATCAGGCAATACTCGTAAAGAATTATCAATAGCCAATTCAATATTTTGCCGGTCTGAAACTGATGGTTTACTGAGCACATAATTAGAGACCAAGCTACTATGGCCTGGGTGATCGATACCTAAGCGACAGCGTAGAAAATCTTTACTGCCAGTAGTAGAAATAATATCTCGTAAACCATTATGGCCGCCATGACCACCGCCACGCTTGAGTTTGGCAGTACCGGTTGGTAAATCTAACTCATCGTGAATCACGAGAATATGGCTAGCTGGAATTTTATAAAAACTGGCTAAAGCAGCAACAGACTGGCCGCTACGATTCATGAATACGAGAGGTTTAAGCAAAAAGAGCTTATCTTGAGAAGATTGGCTCTGGGCCAACTGACCGTGATATTTATTTTCAACACTAAAGGTTGTCGATAATTCACGAGCCAGTTGATCCAGCCACCAGAACCCGACATTATGTCGGGTGTGTTCATATTGAGGACCTGGGTTACCCAATCCGGCGATTAACCAGTTAGCCATAAAGCATGATCCTCAAGCGACTAGGTTACTCTTCAGTCGCTTCTTCACCTTCACCTGCAGCTTCTTCAGCCACATCAACGGCTTCATCTTCATCTACGATGACACGAGGTGTATGAATATTAACAACCGCTTGGTCGTATGAAGAGCGTTCACCTTCTTCAAGCTCTTCTTCTTCACCGTGGTGTGATAATGCAGTTAATGTGACGCCTTTAGGCATAACGATTTCTGATAAGTGGATACTATGATCCAACTCTAACGTAGATACATCAATGTCGATGTATTCAGGTAAATCTTTCGGCAAACAAGAGATCTCGACATCACTCATTAAGTGAGATACTAAACCACCGGCTTTAACACCAGGAGCAACATCTTCACCAATAAAGTGCAATTGGACTGTCATGGTCATTGCTTGTTTTGCATCGATACGGAAGAAATCCGCATGCATAATTCTCATATCACTTGCAGGATGACGTTGTAAGTCTTTTAATACGACTTTGTGCTTCTTACCATCGACGTTAACGGTCAAGATATGCGCATAAAATGCTTCTTCTTGCAAATGACGTAAAAAACGGTTGTGGTCAACAGTGATCGACATTGGCGCATCACTACCACCATAAATAATAGCTGGTACATTACCGGCATGACGTAGGCGGCGGCTCGCACCTTTCCCCGCGTCAGTACGGAGTTCAGCTTGAACTTCGAATAAATTTTCCATTGTGTTCTCCAAAAATCATGAGCAAGTTTTTAATTGCCCATTAAAAATGCCGCCAAACGGCGGCGTTTGCCTCCCCGCGACCAGGGTCAGCATCTTGAACACGCTACTTTAAATAACGCGTTAATCCATATACAAAGAGCTAACAGACTCGTCTGTATTAATCCGGTACATGGCTTCGCCAAGCATTTCGACAATGCTAAGCGGCCGGATCTTATCACATTTTTGTGCTTCTGGGCGTAATGGGATGGTATTAGTTACCACCAATTCGTCCAACACGGAGTTTTCAATATTGTCGACAGCGGGGCCAGATAAAACAGCATGGGTACAATAAGCAACAACGCGCGAAGCACCTTGTTCTTTCAGAGCCTCTGCTGCTGCACATAAAGTGCCTGCGGTATCGACCATATCATCGATCAAAACACAAACTCGGCCCTCAACATCACCGATGATATTCATAACCTTAGCGACATTGGCTTGCGGGCGGCGTTTATCAATAATAGCTAATTCGACATCCAGCAATTTAGCCAATGCGCGTGCACGTACAACACCACCGACATCAGGAGAGACAACGACTAAATCTTGGTATTTATGCTTCCAAATGTCGCCTAATAAAACCGGAGAGGCGTAAATATTATCAACAGGGCAATCAAAAAAGCCTTGGATTTGGTCAGCATGTAAATCAATGGTTAAAACGCGGTCAGCTCCGACGCCAGTCAACATATTAGCAACCACTTTAGCGGTGATTGCGACACGGGCTGAACGAGGGCGGCGATCTTGACGGGAATAACCTAAATAAGGGATAACAAGGGTAATACGTTTGGCAGAAGAGCGACGAATTGCATCAGTCATCACCATCAGTTCCATCAGGTTGTCATTAGCCGGCATACAGGTCGGCTGTATAATGAAGACATCTTTGCCGCGAACATTGTCGAGAATCTCGACCATGATTTCGCCGTCGCTAAAGGACTCGACAGTCGCTTTACCTAAAGGGACATTGAGGAAGCGTGCAACTTTAGAGGATAATTCCGGGTTAGCATTACCCGAGAAAACCATCAGGTTGCTATCAGCTGTACGTTGCTGTCGTTGATAAAAGCTATTATTGCTCAAGGGTAGGCTGCCTAGCTCTGTGTCAGAAATAAAAAATGGCTGGGGTACCAGGATTCGAACCTGGGAATGCAAGGATCAAAACCTTGTGCCTTACCGCTTGGCGATACCCCAACTGATGAAACGTAATTTTAACATCTTGCCACGTTAGTAGCTTAATTTTTTATAGCTTTTAATGTAGTTAAAGGTGACTTGTTACACCCTTTTGCCACAAAACCTTGCCAATTTTCTGGCAGGGCTTCAAATACTGCTTGCGCTTGCTGTCGACTGTCAAAGCCAGAGAACAAACAAGCACCGGTCCCAGACATTCGTGATTCGCCATATTGACTCAGCCAATCTAATGCCTCAGAAACAGCGGGATAGTGTTTAATCACTACATCCTCACAGACATTTCTGCCTTCCCCTGAAAGGAAGCGCGATATTGTGATTGGTTCACAATCTCGTGTCAATTCTTGCGATGAAAATACTTCTGTCGTCGAAACATGGCAATCCGGTGCAATCACGACATACCAACGCTCAGGTGGTGATATTGATGTCAGTTTTTCACCAACACCTTCGGCCCAAGCGGCTGTGCCGTGAATAAAAACGGGAACATCTGCGCCTAAAGATAAGCCCAGTTTAGACAATGTGTCGACAGAAAGGCCACATTGCCAGAGGTCATTTAATGCAACTAATGTGGTTGCGGCATTAGAGCTGCCGCCGCCTAAACCGCCACCCATAGGCAAGCGTTTTTCGAGGGTAATTTGTACACCTTTCGATACTTTGGCATAGGTTTGTAAAAGGTTAGCTGCACGAACGATTAAATTATCTTTATCAGCAACGCCCTCTATTGGCGTTAATAGTTCAATAGCGGATCGGTCTTGAACTCGAAATTGTAAAGAATCAGCGTAATTTAAAAATTGAAATGCGGTTTGTAGCTCATGATAACCGTCATCGCGTTGGCTAGTGATGTGTAAGAAAAGATTAATTTTTGCAGGAGCTGGCCATGCAATCACTGCACATCTTTCCAATTGTTTACGACTAAACGCAAACTAAATTCTGGATGAGAAATAAATATTTTAGCTGGCATTTGTTGCTGACTATAGGTTTCATAACGTTGATAATCGATGGTCCATTCCTGCTGTTTAAGACGTTTAAGTCGGCCTTGATCATCAATTTCAAGCGTTTGATAAGGTGTACCCGCAAAAGGTAAACCACGAATCCAATCACGCAAGGCGCTGATTGGAAATTTCAAATTAAAGGTGTTAGTCAATAAAGCTTCAGGCGTCGATGCCGCGATCATTTCACCATCAGATAAAGTTAAAACGACTTGTTCCGGTGTGCCATCTAAGTGAATCCCACCTTGCGAAAAAGGGCCCATCAATTTAATACGATAAATGCCCGTGTTTTCACGCCAATTCAAGCCGGCATTCCAAGCTTCATCACCTTGCGTGATAGCGGTTCTACCCCGAATTTCCCATTTAGTGAGTTGGCGCAATTCAATTTGGCGTTCTTGCCAAATTAGGCCTGGGTCAATAGCAAAGGTGGTGGGTTGTTGCCGTAAAGGTGCACAAGCAGCCATCAATAAAATAATAAGGCTAATAGCAACATTTCGGCAAAAGAGCATGTGTTTAAAGCCCAAATTGCTGCATGGTATCTAGCAACAATTTATTGTCTGCATCAAAATCTAGTCCTTGTTGCCAGATTTTTTTGGCCTGGTGCTGTTCGCCCCGCTGCCATAGCACTTCGCCAAGGTGGGCTAAAAATTCAGGATCAGGCTGAAGTTCTACTGCTTTTTTTAGGTATAGCTCCGCTTTTTCCAAATCGCCTAAGCGATAATAAACCCAGCCTAAGCTATCGAGATAGAAAGGATCATTTGGGTTCAATGCCAAGGCTTGATTAATTAACACTAATGCTTCTTGATGACGATCTGTCCGATCAGTCAAGGTATACCCCAAGGCATTTAAGGTCTGACCATGTTGCGGATCAATGGCTAAAATTGCTCTAAGATCACGTTCAAGCCAATCGATACGATTTAAGGACTCAGCTGCCATTGCTCGGCCATAGAGTAAGTCGATGTCATTTGGGTGCTCGGTCAATGCCGTATCGAGGATATCGTAAGACGCTTGTGCCAGGCCACGTTCTCTTAAGAAAGAAGATTCAAACAAATAATATTGTACGGCGAGTTTTGGATTAGCTGTTCTGATGTTAGCCAAATGCTGGCGAGCTTTTGCCATGGCGCCGTTATCAGCGAGTAAAGTGACATAATGCGTTTGGGCAGCTTGAAAACGCGGATTGTTGTTCGGCACAGAAGTAAACCAAACAATAGCCTGTTCAACATTACCATTCATTTTTTCAGCAAGACCGAGGAAATAAGCCGCTTGTTGCCCTGGGTCACCTAAATCAAGTAAACGATTAAAATAGGTTCTGGCCTTGACACCTTCCCCTTGTTCAATAGCTATTACACCTAGCGCAAATGCGACATCAGGTTCATTACTTTGTTCAGCATAGAGTTTTTCAAAGCCGCGTCGCGAGGCATCTACGTAATTGTTTTCACCAAGCAACTGGGCATAAGTAAAGCGAAGCTGGCGGCTTGCGTCTCTTTTGTTAGCTGCCGGTTTTAATGTTTTTAATGCGGCTTCGCCCTGACCTAAACGCTGCAAGATTTTTGATTTTAAAATACGTGCATCTTCAAAACTGGGGTCTTTATCCAATACAGAATTAATGGTGGGGAGTGCGGCATCATATTTCTGATAATAAGCAGCTAAGCGACTATATTGATAAAGGGCCGTTGGATCTTGCTGCTGGAATAAGTCTAACTGTGACATGACTGCTAATGCAGGCTGAGGTTTTACAAGCTTGCTGAGGTTATCGCTTAAACGCCCCAGATAGAGCGCCGATTTGTTAGGCGCTAACGATATCGCCTTATTTACGGAAGCCGCTGCCTCGTTGTATTGGCCTTTAATCAATAAAAATGGCGCTTTTAACATATAGATATTAGCGTCAGTAGGATCAACTTCAGCCCAACGATTTAAAGCGCGATCAATGCGCTGTTCATCACGGGTAAAATTTGCCATTTGAGTAGAACGGTTTGAAAGGTTAGGTGAATCAATTAAACCAGCAGCACGGTTATATAGTTCATCAGCACCAATAACATCGCCACGTTGAGCAGCCACTTCGGCAGTGAGGATTAAGTAAGTGAGTTCTGCTGTTAGTGGTAATGTTTCAACTGGCTTTTCTTCGACGGCAACAGGCGTTGAAACAGAAAGAGAATCTGTTGGGACGACAGGGGTTTCAGATGGCACTGTAGAACAAGCAGAGAGTATGACCAAAGCAGTGGTGAGCGAACTAGTCCGTGTAAAACAGCTAAGTTTCTTCCAAATTGCTTGCGATAAATCCATAATAAAACGACCTGATCGATTGATTTTGTTAGAATGTTCCATTGCACTAACAAACAGACAACAAATATTAAGTAACTGCTGCAAGTTTAACAGCATTTTGACCCAAACCATCACCAAAGACGTATCTAAGCAAGTCATGACTTTCGATTTTATGCCAAGACACTTTATCTTAAGCATTAATAAGTACCATAACAATAGGATTGTCCAATTTGTTGCGGTGGCTAACGTTGGCTGTGCCCAAATTCAGGACTCATCTCAAAATAGTAACCGAGGCGAGTAGACCTGATGCAACTCGTGGCCTATGGCGTCAATCACACTACAGCACCCGTTGGTATTCGGGAAAATATCGCATTTAATCCTGAAACATTACCAGGTGCTCTGACAGCATTAAAAGCCCAGCCAGGCGTCATTGAAGCTGTGATTGTTTCTACCTGCAATCGGACTGAGGTCTATTGTCACCTTGAACAAGACGATGCAATCAATATCGGCGAATGGTTACATCAATATCATAACGCCCAAGCCAACAGCTTAGATGAATATCTCTATCAACATGAAGGTGATGACGTTATTCGTCACTTACTTCGAGTTGCTTGTGGATTGGATTCGATGGTCTTGGGTGAACCACAGATTTTAGGACAAATTAAGACGGCCTATAGTGATGCCCTTCACCATCGATCTGTTGGCAAATCTCTCGGCAGATTGTTCCAACATGCTTTCACTGTTGCCAAGCAAGTTCGCACCGATACCGCGATCGGAAACAGCCCGGTTTCAGTTGCTTTTGCAGCGGTCAGTTTAGCCAAACAAATATTCACAAATTTAGCCGAATCAACAGCCCTTTTAATTGGCGCTGGGGAGACGATTGAATTGGCAGCAAGACACCTTCATGATAATGGTATCGGACGTATTATTATTGCCAACCGGACGATTGAAAAAGCCCATCACCTTGCTACCCAAGTCGATGGTTATGCGATCAACTTAAGTGAAATGCCGACCCATATTGCTGAGGCTGATATCGTCATTAGCTCGACCGCAAGTCAGCTACCTATTCTCGGGAAAGGGACTGTCGAACGCGCTCTAAAAGAACGGAAACGTCGGCCTATTTTTATGGTTGATATTGCAGTGCCAAGAGACATCGAACCCGAAGTAGGTAACTTAGAAGACATCTATTTATATTGCGTCGATGATCTGCATGACATTATAGAAGAGAACTTACAGTCGCGTCGTGATGCTGCGCTACAAGCCGAAGAAATTATTGACAGCCAAGTCGAACATTTCATGAGTTGGCTACGAACGCAAGACGCAGTTCCAATCATTAGAGCTATTAGAGAGAATGCAGAAGAAGAAAGTAATTACTTACTTCAAAAAGCAAAAAAGCAATTAGAACAAGGCGCTTTACCTGAGCAAGTGTTGGATGAGCTAGCCCGAACCCTAACGAATAAATTACTACACGAACCGAGTCGGCAGCTTCGCCAGTCGGGTTCAGATGTGGACAACAATCTGATTGAAGCGGCCAGAAGCCTGTTCAATCTTAAGGATTAAAAACAGTGAAAGAATCGATCAAACACAAACTTGAAACCCTAGTAGAACGCCATGAAGAAATTAGCGGGTTATTGTCTGAACCAGAAACGATGGCAGACCAAAATAAATTCCGTGCACTGTCTCAAGAGTACGCGCAACTTGAACCTGTCGTTACAAATTTCAATGCTTACAAAGACAGTCTAACCGCCATCGAAGAAGCTAAAATAATGATGGAAGAAGACGATGCAGAAATGCGTGAAATGGCCAAAGAAGAATTGTCCGAAGCACAGAAAAATGAGCAAGATTTAGAAGTGGAATTACAGAAATTATTATTGCCAAAAGATCCCAATGATCAGCGTAATATTTTCCTCGAAGTTCGAGCGGGAACAGGCGGTGATGAGGCCGCTATTTTTGCCGGCGATTTATACCGAATGTATAGTAAGTATGCAGAAGGTCACCGCTGGGGAGTGGAGCTCATTACGGCTCAAGAAGGCGAGC
>JABGUA010000019.1 GCA_018646825.1 Piscirickettsiaceae bacterium | reverse complement strand
CATTGCGACATTCTGGCTTTCAATGCGAAGCGGTGGCTGATGCGGAATCAGGTCTAGCTCTACTCAAAGAGCCGCAGCCAGATATTATTTTATTGGACTGGATGTTGCCGGGCATTGATGGCATTGAGTTTATACGTCGTTTGCGTGCAAATGAATACACTGCAGCAATTCCGGTGATTATGTTGACAGCGAAAGGTGAAAGTGAAGATATGGTTAAGGGTCTGAGTGTGGGGGCTGATGATTATGTCAATAAGCCATTTTCACCACCTGAATTGATGGCCAGAATTAAGGCTGTTTTGCGACGTTGCCAATTACCCGAAGCAGATGAGGCTCACGCTTTGGAATTTAGCGGTTTAAGATTGGATATGAAGAGTCATCGCGTGACAATCAACGATGATCGTATTGATCTAGGTCCAACAGAGTTTCGCTTATTGCATTTCTTTATGAAAAACCCTGAACGGGCGTATAGTCGCGGTCAATTACTGGATCATGTTTGGGGTGATACGGTTTATATTGAAGAACGGACTGTAGATGTGCATATTCGTCGTTTGCGTAAGGCTTTGGAGCCTATGGAGTCTGAGCATTTAATACAGACGGTCCGAGGTGTAGGTTATCGCTTTGCTACTGATTAAAGTGATCTAGTTCGATGCGTTGGGATTATTGGCGCTTATTGGCGACTATCAGTATTGCTGGTTTTGTGGGCCTATTATTTGGTCAAATGATGACCTTTTTATTCTTGGCTTCTTTTTTATATGCGTTATGGTTACAGAGAGCATGGTTTCAACTCAGTCTATGGTTGAAAAAACCTAAAAAGAACCCATCACCCACAGCAGAAGGCGTCATTGATGATGTCTGTCGCGAGATTGAACAAGTCCGTCAGCAAAATAATTCGCGAAAGAAAAAGTTGGCGGGTTATTTAAAACGTTTTCAGACGGCAACAGCAGCATTGCCTGACGCTATTGTGGTGTTGGGTGAGTTTGGTGAAGTAGATTGGGCGAATGATTCAGCCAAAAAACTATTAGGTGTTCGCTGGCCTCGAGATAAGCATGTGCGCGTTAATAACCTGATCAGGGATCCTGATTTTCAGCAGTTGATTGCTGATTCGGATGCGATCGGTAAAACAGTGATTGTTGTGTCACCAGTCAGTTCTGAGGTTAAGCTTGAAATTAACATTGTTAAGTATATGGGCGGCGGCCGGATGTTGGTCGCGAGAGATATGACGCAAACGGTCAAGTTGCAGAAAATGCGACGTGACTTCGTGGCTAATGTGTCACATGAATTGCGTACACCCTTGACGGTGTTACGTGGCTACCTTGAGATGTTTGATGATAAAACTGCTGCAGAGCAATGGCAGAGTGCCTTGCCTGTGATGCGTCAGCAAGCCGAGCGAATGGACGATATGTTGAATGAGCTGTTGACATTGTCCAGATTAGAAACAGGTGAAAAAGCATTGCAAGTTGCGCCAACTGATGTTGGTGCTATTTTGGAAGAAATTGCAGCTGACGCCAAGCAGTTAACTCAATATGATGAGCATGACATTGTGTTGAATTTAGAGAGTGACCGTTGGTTGTTGGTCGATGCGGGTGAATTACGGAGTGCTATTTCGAACCTGGTGTTTAATGCCGTGAAATATACATCAGCGGGGTGCAAAATTTCGTTAACGTGGGCTGTCGATAAGCAGGAAGGGATGATCGCTGTTCAAGACGAAGGTGAAGGTATAGCCGAGCATCATTTAGATCGCTTAACTGAGCGTTTTTACCGTGTTGATAGTGGTCGGTCTGAAGGTAATGGTGGGACAGGTTTAGGTCTTGCTATCGTTAAGCATGTTCTGCAACGCCACGATGCCGTACTTAGGGTTAGTAGCGATGTCGGTCAAGGGTCAATTTTCGCATGTTGTTTCCCCATTCGTATTGTAGTAGGCCAACCTGAGGCGTTGCGTGTATTAGATTCTTAATTTTATATCCACTTGTAACATAACTGTCATAATTTTTTCATACCATTGTCATACTAAGTCTCGATAATCGGTGCTGTAATTTTCATTACTACACATTTTTAATTTGGGAGTTGAACAACAATGTTCATGAAAAAATTGGCTATTTTAGGGACTGCGGTCTCAATGACTTTTTCTGCAACTGCATTTGCAGATGTCGATGCAGCGTTACCTGATTATCAAAAAGCAAGTGGTGTCTCTGGAAAATTGTCTAGTGTTGGCTCGGATACGCTGGCTAACTTGATGACACTATGGGCAGAAGAATTTAAACGTGAATACCCAAATGTGAGTATTCAAATTCAAGCTGCTGGTTCTTCTACTGCACCACCGGCACTGACTGAGGGTACGGCAAGTTTTGGTCCGATGAGTCGGAAGATGAAAGACAAAGAGACAGGGGCATTTGAAGCTAAATTTGGTTATAAACCGACCCCGATTCGTGTTGCCATTGATGCATTAGCCGTTTATACGCATAAAGATAATCCACTCGAAGGATTAAGTATTCCTCAAGTTGATGCGATTTTCTCTGCGACGCGTAAGTGTGGCCACCCGGAAGACATCAGCAATTGGACACAACTAGGCAGTAACTTGGGTAGTATCCAGATTTATGGCCGTAATTCAGTCTCTGGCACATACGGTTATTTTAAGAAGAAAGCACTTTGTAAAGGTGACTTTAAAGATAATGTGAACGAGCAACCTGGTTCAGCATCAGTTGTTCAAGGTGTGACTAAATCATTAAATGGTATCGGTTATTCTGGTATTGGTTACAAAACATCAGGCGTTAAGGCATTGGCTTTATCTAAGAAGCCAGGTGGTGAAATGATTCCAGCAACTAAAGCGAATGCGGCTAATGGGTCTTATCCGTTATCTCGTTATCTTTATGTGTATGTGAATAAAGCACCAAACAAACCGTTATCGCCGCTTGACCGTGAATTTCTTAAATTGGTCCTTTCCAAAATTGGTCAGAAAGTGGTTGTTAAAGATGGTTATGTACCATTACCAGTTGAAGTTGTAGAAAAAGAATTAGCCAAAATCCAATAGGGTTTTAGTTAAAGTTAATGAGACGCCTCGCACTATGATGTGCGGGGCGTTTTTACTGTTTTAGAGACTGTAATGACAAAGGTATTTTATGTGAAGTTGTCACCCCGTTTTCATGTAGACCGATTATCATTTTTTATTGTGTATTTTATTTCATCAGTTTGGGCTTTGAGTTCTTAAATTATGGTTGAACATTCATCAATTGGCAGTGTGTTACCTGCTGCAAATTCTCCTGTCGCTATTCGGCGCCGGGCATGGCGTGAATTTAAAGATCGGGCTGCGAGATACGGCGTCGCGCTTGGCGGCGTCTCTGTTATTTTTGCCATTGTATTGATTTTCTTTTACCTGCTTTTTGTGGTGATGCCTTTATTCGGTGGTGCAGAGATAGAAACCGAAGCTGAATATCGTATGTCAGACAATACCGTTGTTCACGTTGCACTCAATGAGTATAACGATGTGGCATTTTCTGCTGATTCATCAGGGTATATCCACTTTTTTGATGCTCATTCTGGGAAGGGAATATCCAGCCCAGTTTTACCTTTTCATGAAGATGCAGTTGTTAGTAGCTTCAGTAAAGGTGATTTCAGCACAGGTGTGATGGCTTATGGTTTGAATGATGGTCAGGCCTTGGTCTTCAAACGAGAATATAAGATTAGCTACCTAGATGATAAGCGTCAGATTACACCATTGATTACATATCCTCTGGGGGAAACGCTGTTAAATCTTGCTGCTCAAGGTGAGGCGTTGGCTTTGTTATCGGTGCAAAGTAATGATGAGCAAACCACGCTTGTTGGTTTGACGAAAAATAATACATTGACTGTCTTGGGTCTTGTTCGTGAAGAAGATTTCATGGATGAGGATGTATTCACGATTGAAGAAAAACGGTCAGAAGTTCAGTTGCCAGAGGATGAAAATATTACTCATATGCAACTGGATATTGATCAACGTGAATTGTATTTAGTTGATGATGGTGGCTTTTTAACTTATTACGATATCAGTGATATCTCTCAGCCGCGTTTGATACAGAAAATCAAGGCGGTGCCATCGGGTGTTGATGTAACGGCCTTTGAATTTTTGGCAGGTGGTATTTCGATTTTAGTGGGTCGGAGTGATGGCCAGATTGATCAATGGTTTCCGCTGCGTGACCAAGATAATAATTACACCTTACATAATGTTCGTCATTTTAAAAATCAGAACGCTGCTATTGTTGAATTGGCACCGGAATATTCACGAAAAGGTTTTTTAGCGTTAAATGCTGAAGGCCAACTGGGCATCTATCACACGGCAGCAGAACGGACTTTGTTAGTTGAACCCTTGCTTGATAATGCAAATGCGATAATGGGTATTTCGCCTCGTGCGAATGGTTTATTGACACTGTCAGATGATGGTAAAGCGGTCTTGACGACGCTAGATAATGAGCATCCAGAAGTGTCATGGCACTCTTTATGGCAAGAGGTCTGGTATGAAAGTCGAGATAAGCCTGAATATATTTGGCAATCGTCTTCTGCGAGTAATGACTTTGAGCCTAAATTCAGCTTGAGCCCACTGACTTTTGGTACGATTAAGGCGGCTTTCTACGCAATGATGGTGGCAGTGCCATTAGCAATTATGGGGGCTATTTATACCGCCTATTTTATGTCGCCTAAGATGCGGACATTGGTTAAGCCAACCATTGAAATTATGGAAGCATTACCAACCGTTATTTTGGGGTTCTTAGCGGGATTATGGCTAGCGCCAATTGTCGAGGGTAATTTGCCCGGGGTGTTCTCCATTCTGGTGATGCTGCCCATCATGACAATATTGACAGCTTATCTATGGACGAAACTACCCGCTTCATTCCGTGAATCAATTCCTGATGGTTGGGAGGCAGCGATATTAGTCCCTGTTGTGGTTTTAGTCGGCTTTGTTTCGATGATAATGAGCCCAACGTTTGAGCTCTGGTTATTCAATGGTGATATGCCAAGATGGCTTGATGATATCGGTGTTGGCTTTGATCAGCGTAACTCATTGGTGGTGGGTTTGGTGATGGGCTTTGCCGTGATTCCAACCATTTTTTCGATTACGGAAGATGCCATTTTTGGGGTGCCGAAGCATTTAACGATTGGGTCGTTGGCGTTAGGTGCAACGCCATGGCAAACGTTGACTCGCGTCGTGTTGTTGACGGCGAGTCCGGGTATTTTTTCTGCGGTGATGATTGGTTTGGGTCGTGCAGTGGGTGAAACCATGATTGTGTTGATGGCCACGGGTAATACGCCGATCATGGATTTTAATATTTTTGAAGGTTTCCGGGCTTTGTCTGCCAATATTGCAGTTGAAATGCCAGAGGCTGAAGTGGCAAGTACACATTATCGTGTCTTGTTCTTGGCGGCCTTAGTCTTGTTTATGGCGACTTTTGTCTTTAATACGGTTGCTGAGGTTGTTCGTCAGCGCTTACGTGTTAAATACAGCAGTCTTTAGGTGAGTAATACGATGTCGAATCAATCTGTTTCTTCTTGGTTTAAAAATGGTACGCCTTGGGTCTGGCTTAATGCGGGCGCGGTGAGTATCAGTTTGGTGATGGTGATTGGCTTGTTAGGGCTGATTGCTGTTCGGGGCTTAAGTCACTTTTGGCCTGCCGACATTGTGGTCGTCGACTACACCGAGCCGGGCCGTGCGCCGTTCCAATTGTTGGGCGAGGTTGTGGATAAGGAGACGGTATCGGCTTTACGTTTGAAAAGTGCTGGTGTCGAGCTGCCAGAGGGACAATCTTCGGCACAGCGTTTCTTATTAAAAATTGGTAATCGTGATTATTTTGGCTTGGACTTTAGATGGGTTGTTGGTCCATGGATGTCAGAAGGAACGTACCCTGAAAACGTCGTTGCGGTTGAACGCCGAGAATGGGGTCACTTTTATGGCTACTTAAGCGCGGTCAAAGAGTCGGGCCAATTGGTTGCAAGTAATGATGTTGCTTGGGATGAACTGCAAAGTCGGCTTGAGCGAGCGAATGGTTTGGTGGCTCAAATCAAAGATATTGAGAAGCATGATATTGGTGAAATTAACCATGGATTAGAATCTCTACGTTTGGAAGCTCGTCAGCTTGAGATAGAAGGGGTGAATGAAGGTTCTTTGCAGCATCAAGAAATCGCACAATCTCGTCAAGGCTGGAATGACCAATATAAGGTACTCCAGAAAGAGCTGGAGGCGCTTTATATTGCCTTGAACCGTGATCAAATGATGATGACAATGTCTGATGGCCGAGAGGTTGAAATTCCTTTGTCGAAAGTGGTTGATGCCTATCGTCCGAATGCGATGAGCACATTAGATAAGCTCGCTTTTTATTTCCATGAGGTCTGGAAGTTTGTTTCTGGTGATCCACGAGAAGCGAATACCGAAGGGGGTATTTTCCCCGCTATTTTCGGTACAGTGATGATGGTGTTAATTATGGCCGTTTTGGTCACGCCATTTGGCGTCGTAGCGGCTGTCTACTTGAAAGAGTATGCGACGCAAGGTCCGATGATTCGTCTGATTCGTATTGCGGTGAATAATTTGGCCGGTGTGCCGTCGATTGTCTACGGTGTGTTTGGCTTAGGTTTTTTCGTCTACTTTTTAGGCGGCAATATCGATGAGTTATTTTTCCAAGCCAGTCTACCGTCTCCTACTTTTGGTACACCGGGTTTATTATGGGCGTCATTGACCTTGGCTATTTTGACGGTGCCAGTGGTGATTGTGGCGACGGAAGAGGGCTTATCTCGTATCCCCAGAAATATCCGTGAAGGTAGTTTAGCTCTAGGGGCAACGAAAGCGGAAACATTGTGGCGGACGGTCTTGCCGATGGCGGCACCAGCGATGATGACTGGGTTGATTCTCGCCGTGGCCCGTGCGGCAGGTGAAGTGGCGCCGCTAATGATGGTGGGTGTGGTAAAACTGGCTCCTGCATTAGCAGTTGATAGCATCGCGCCTTACTTACATTTAGACCGCCAGTTTATGCATTTGGGTTTCCATATTTATGATGTGGGTTTCCAAAGTCCGAACGTAGAGGCTGCAAGACCCTTAGTTTATGCAACGGCCTTACTATTAGTCATGATTATTATTGTGTTAAATATCACCGCGATTAGTATTCGTAATCGTTTACGTGAAAACTCTAAAGCAAGTGAGAATTAAGATGGAAGCAACAAATTCACAACAGACTACTGCTGCACGTGCAATTGATATTGAATCACTACAGCGCGGGCAAAAATTGGATATGGCAAATGAAACGATTTGCCTAGAAGTTAATAATTTCAATTTGTTTTACGGTAAAAAACAAGCTTTGTTTGATGTCAATATGAAGATTGCTAAAAACCGTGTAACGGCTTTTATTGGCCCTAGCGGTTGTGGTAAGTCAACCTTATTACGCAGTTTTAACCGTATGAATGATTTGATTGATTCGGTGTCAATCTCAGGTGAAATGTTATTAGATGGCCAAGATTTAAATAAGCCCTCTGTCAATGTTGCGGATTTGCGACGCCAAGTTGGCATGGTATTTCAAAAACCGAATCCTTTTCCCAAATCTATTTATGAGAATGTCGCCTATGGTTTACGACTACAAGGTGTTAATGACCGTTCAACGTTAGATAAAGTCGTTGAAAAATCATTGAAAGGTGCGGCGTTGTGGGATGAAGTGAAAGATCGCCTACAGGAGTCTGCAATGGGCCTGTCTGGTGGTCAGCAGCAACGTTTGGTGATTGCCCGTGCCATTGCGATTGAGCCGGAAGTGTTATTGTTAGATGAACCGGCTTCTGCGCTAGATCCGCTTTCCACATTGAAGATTGAAGAGTTGATTTATGAGCTTAAGGATAAATATACGATTGTTATCGTGACACATAATATGCAGCAAGCAGCACGTGTTTCTGATTACACAGCATTTATGTATATGGGTGAGCTGATTGAGTTTGGTGCGACAGATGAGTTATTTACAAATCCTGAGAAGAAACAAACAGAAGATTATATTACAGGCCGTTATGGATAAGGTTGAAAGTTAAGAGGAGTTTTTATGGTTACAAATTCACAACATATTTCTCAACAATTTGAGAAAGAGCTACAAGATATTCGCTCATTGGTTTTGGCGATGGGTGGCTTAATTGAGCAACAAGTAGCGAATGCACAAAAGGCATTATTGACTGGTGACAGTGAACTAGCGCGTAATGTGATTGCATTGGATGAAGACGTTAATGATTTTGAAGTTCGCATCGATGAAGCCTGTATTCAAATCATTGCGTTACGGCAGCCGACGGCAAGCGATTTGCGTTTGGTGGCAGGTATTTTGAAGACGATTACCGATTTAGAGCGGATTGGGGATGAGTCAGTGAGTATTGCCCGAATGGCGATGAATTTATCTGAAAAGGATCGGCCTAAGAAGAATTATCGTGAATTACAATCGATGGGGAATCACGTCTTAGGCATGTTAAGAGATGCTTTGGATGCTTTCGCACGCGTTGACGCCGCTCAAGCGATGAAAGTTGCGCATGAGGACCGCGATATCGATTCTGAATACGAAGGTATTATTCGTCAGCTGATTACTTATATGATGGAAGATCCGCGTACAGTAACGAAAGCAATTGATATGATGTGGTCAGCACGTTCTTTAGAGCGTATTGGTGATCACGCTAGCAATATTTGTGAGCATGTTATCTATTTGGTTGAGGGCAAAGATGTGCGGCATTTGAGTCTTGAGAAAATGGAAGAAGTGGTTCAAGAAGGTAAGCGTTAAGCCTATAATTGAATGATGTTGTTTTAAGCAGCCCGCCTTGAGCGGGCTTTTTTATGTGGAGAATATTTTTATCTTGTTCAAAGCTTGGCATATCACGGTTTAGTCATGCAGAATAGGGCACATGAAAATTCAGACTGAACAGACAATTTTGGCGGCTGTAGATTTAGGATCTAACAGTTTTCACATGGTGATAGCAAAATTACGAGATAACCATTTTCAAACAGTTGATAAATTAAAGGAGATGGTTCAGCTTCGTGCCGGTCTAGATAAAAGAGATCAGCTAAGTGAGTCAGCTCAAGAACGTGCATTGGCATGTTTAGAGCGTTTTGGACAGCGTATTAAAGATTTGCCGGAAGGCAGTGTTCGTATAGTCGGTACCAATACCCTCAGAGTCGCTAAGAACAGTGATGCTTTTTTAAAGAAAGCGAAAAAGGCGTTGGGGCATTCTATTGAAATTATAGAAGGTGAAGAGGAAGCGCGACTTATATATTTGGGTGTTGCGCATGCGCTGAGCTTTGATGACACGAGGCGCTTGGTAATGGATATCGGTGGCGGGAGCACGGAGTTTATTATTGGTGAGGGATTTGATGGGCTCGCACGTGAAAGTTTGGGTATGGGGTGTGTTAGCTTTTCTCAGAAATTTTTTGCTGGTGGTACTTTATCTCAAGAGCAGATGAGAGCCGCTATTATCGCTGCGGCAACGCGATTGAGGGCGATTCAAAAACGTTATCGAGATATTGGGTGGGAAGAGGCGATTGGTGCTTCTGGTACGATTCGCTGTGTGGCTAGTATTGTTAAGGAAGAAGGCTGGGCCATTGATGGGACTATCACAATTGAGTCATTAGATAAGTTGATCGGGGCAATGATTGCCTCAGGCAATATGGATTCTGTGACTTTAGCTGGTTTGAGTGATGAGCGGCGTTCGGTTTTACCTGGCGGTGTTGCTGTTTTAAAAGCCGCGTTTGAACAATTAAAAATAAAACAGATGACGGTGTCTGACGGGGCATTAAGAGAAGGTTTGTTATACGACTTACTCGGCCGTATTAGCTATGATGATGAGCGCGATCGAGCTGTTTCTGCTATTGCTAGGCGTTATCATGCTGATCAAGAACAGATCGAACGCGTTGACCTTATGTTGGATCAATTATGTGACCAAGTGGCCAAGTCATGGCAGTTTGAACAAGAGCACCGTCAGCTGCTCCATTGGGCTGCAAAGTTACATGAGATAGGGCTGTCTATTGCGCATAACCAGTATCATAAGCATTCCTATTATTTGCTGGCCCATTCAAATCTACCCGGCTTTTCCAGAGAAGAGCAATATGCTTTAGCCGTTCTTGTCAGAGGGCAGCGGCGAGGTTTTCCGACCAAATACATTAAGCGTTTACCCGAAGAAACACGGTTGGTTACACAGCGCTTGATAATGCTACTACGTTTAGCAATGGTATTTAATCGAGGCCGAAGTATTGTCGGTACGACACCCGTTAAAATTCAAGTGTCTGAGAAAGCGATTAAGTTATTTTTACCTATAGGTTGGTTAGCTGAGCACCCGCTAACCGAGGCGGATTTATTGCAAGAAGTCGATTATTTACAAGAGATTGATTTACGTTTGACGATTAGAGAAGAGTCTTAATCGGCATCGCAGTTAACGCTGATATCATCACTCAGTGGTAATGATTGGCATAATAAAATTTTTCCTTTCTCTTTATCACTATCAGATAAGATTTCGCTATTACGCATGACGACATTGCCTGCTGTTTTAGTTACAGTGCACATACCGCACCGGGCTTTTTGACAGAAGTAGGCGGGCTTTAAGTCATGTAAGAGCATGCTTTCTAGTAATGTCTTACCCGCAATGTAGGGCACCGTGTGATTTTCGCCATCGAGTAGGGCTGAAAAGCTCTTAATATCACTATCGACCTCAAGGTCGGTGTTGATTGTTGATTCTGTGTCCGAAATAAAACGTTCGATAAAGATAGCTTGATCGCTTACCCCCAGCTTCTGTATGGCTTTTTCTGTTAAATCCATAAAGGGGCTGGGACCACAGATAAAGAAATCCTGTTCAAGCTGATCATTGACGAAATCAGTGACAGTCGTTTCGTTGACACGGCCATGTTCATTACTTAGGTGATGATGACAGTTGAAGCGTTCGGGATATTGCTGGCCTAACGCATCTAGTTGCTGTTTGAAAATAATTTGCTGTTCATTTGAGTTTGCGTAAAACAATGTGACGGCTAATTGTGTGTTGGCCAAGGTGTGCTTGATTATTGAGATAACCGGTGTAATACCACTCCCTGCTGCAAATAGTGTTAAGGGACGTTTATTGTTTGTTGGGACGAAACGACCGCTTGGTGGGGCGATATCAATAATGTCTCCAATTTTGATATTGTCATTAAGTAAGTTCGATGCTCTACCATCTTTGACCCGCTTGACTGTGATCGTAAGTAATTCTTGATCTGGGCTACTGGACAGTGAGTAGCAGCGATCGAGGTAACTGTCCTCCCAAGGTAGACGTAGAGATAGAAACTGGCCCGCTTGAAATTGGAAAAGGCTCTGGTATTTGCCTTCTAATTTAAAGGTGAAGGACTTGGCGAGTGAGGTCTCATCAACAATATCACTGACGACAAGGGGGTAAAAATTCATTATTCGAGCCTTTTATCTTGAGCCGTTTTAGCGGTTTAAATTTTGAAATTGACTAGTATACAGCGATGGCAAACTTTGTTCATTTATCAAAAGAACAGTAAAGATAAAGCGACAGTTATGAAGGGGGTGTGTTCGTGGGCTTACCCCCTCTCCAGATTGAGAGGGGGGTGGAGATGATAAATAAGGTTTAGAAGTCGACGTTGACGTTGACGTAAGCACTACGTCCGAAGCCAGGTATTTTGTCGCCCATCGCAAGGTCAGGGTTGCCGCCAGCTCTATTGATTCCATCTAAGTGGCTAACATAGTAACGATCGAAGAGATTATTGACGCCGGCCATCATCGTAACAGCAGGTGTGACGTGGTATTGGCTAGAGATGTTAAATAGCGCATAACCCCCAGTTTTTTGTTCATTGTTTTCTGATGAAATTTTATTCTGTCTGGCGACGGTTTCAGCTTCAACACTGACTTGCCAGCTGGGTTGTACATAGGTTAACGATGTGATCGCATTGAGCGGTGCGATACGGTAAAGATCATCGCTAGTATCACGGCGTTCACCACGGACATAGCTGACAGTACCGGCTAATTGCCAGTCTGATGAAAGGGCTGCAGACCAGTTAGCATCGATTCCGTATAACTTGGCATCGACATTACTGAATTTAAGCAGTGTTGATGGTGTACCACCTAGCATTGTCGCGATGGCATTCGCGACCATTTGCTGTTGGGCGTTAGCATTTCCAGCAACGCCTTGGATGTAGTCATTGATGTGATGGTAGAAAACACGTGGTGAGATGGCAAACTTCTGCGTATGCCAATCTAAACCTAATTCAAGCTGGTACGAGACTTCATGATCTAAGTTGATATCACCGACATATTGTCTACCATCAGCTAAGCCGCCTGTACTTTGCAATGGAGCCCAGAGATAACGTTCTTGGTAGCTTGGTGCGCGGGTTTTTCTGGCAAAGCCAATTTCGATATCAGCTTGTTGAGAAATTTCATGTGTGAAAGTGGCAAAGATATCGACTAAGTCTTCATCCTGGCTAAGATCAGAATTGTTGAAGTCAGTATTTAATACCACTAGAGGTGCTGGTGTCCCTCCAAGGCTGGCATCGCCAGAATCCATTTCCACACGGCTATAGCGTAAGCCTGTTTCTACATTCCAACCAGAAGAAACTGCGCCTTTCCATTCAGCGAAGAGGCTATACCTATCGCGTTCGGCATCTTTAAAATTTTCGATGAAGAAAGCTGCATTATTTGGGTTATAAATCGTTGCATTATGCTCTGCTTGATCTAAATCAATACCAAACAACCAGTTCTGGTGTTGATAATGTAAACCAAGCCCTTCGCCTTGTACTTCCGCAAAGACTTGTCTAGCCCTCGATGCTATGAGCCCATTCGAACGATGTGAGAAATTATCCATTTCATGCTCAACATCTTGGTGATGTAATTTGATGGTGTAGTCATCGCCGTTATTCAAATAATTGGTAAAGCTACCTTTGATGTTCTCACCGCGGAAGTAAAGAATGTCCATGGGTAATGCTGCTGTCCCAGTATCACCCATATCAAAATGTTCAACGTCGAGTCCGATTGCTTTGCTACTGTCTTGGTAACCGTAGTGTAGTCCGACAGTATCTCTATCATGCTCACTTGAACGAACTCTGCCACCGTCGAAACTTTGATTATCGCCACGATCTGAACTACCTGTTAGTTGTAGTCTGTGATGTTGATTAGTTATGGCGGTTGTTAGGTTCAATTGTCTGGTATTACCGTTGCTAGCGTATGCGGCATTAGCTGTACCATGCAGTTCTGCTTCTTCTGCTTGGCCGAAATCGAGTTTTTTTGAATTAGCAGAGATGGTGCCGCCAATTGTTTCGATACCCGTTCTAACGGGCGCGATACCCCTAAAAACAGAGACGTGATCAGTTCTAGAAGCGGGTAGATAGCTTAGCGGGGAGTCCATGCTGTTTGGGCCTGCTTCATGTTGGCTGAAGCCGTCTAAGACAACATTGACACGGTTGCCAAACAAGCCGCGGTATTGTGCGATGCTGGTGACAACCCCATTGCTATTCACATTAGCGCCAGGAAGACGCTTGATGAGTGCGCCGATATCCGTTGATGCTGCAGGTACTGTAGGTAGTGCATAAGGAATTTCTTCAGCTGAAGCACCATGCACAGATATAGAAGGTAGTGATATCGTTTCAGCATGAGCGACGGTTAATGCTGTGGCCAATAGAAATGGAATCGGTAATAATTTAAAATGTTTCAATGTGCTCTCCTAACAAGTTGTAAGCAAATTATAGGATCGGGATAGCATATTTTTTTGTGTTTTTTGAGGTTAAAGTGTGTGAAATGACACAATTTATGTCATTTTTGCCATGTTATTGTACCAAGTAGTTAATTTTTCAATTGTTTAGGATTAGTGTCATGGAAGCCATCACAGGTTCCTATATTACGGCCTTTTTATTGGGTCTTTTTAGTACGGTGCATTGTTTGGCAATGTGTGGTTCGGTTATCGGCGCGTTAACCTTGAGCCTGCCGGTTGAAGTGCGTGAGAGTCAGCGGAAAATGCTGCCTTATGTGTTTAATTATAATCTGGGCCGTATTTTAAGCTATACGATGGCCGGGGCTATAGTCGGCTTACTCAGCTCTCCACTTGCACACATTGATGGTCACGCAATATTACGTTATTTGTCGGTGGGGGTCATGATTACGATGGGCCTTTATTTGGCGGGTTGGTTTCCAAAATTTGCCAAAATGGAACGTATAGGGGCGCCAATTTGGCGCTGGTTGCAGCCTATTGGGCAGAAATTCTTACCCGTTAAGGCGTTTTCACAAGCTTTCTGGTTGGGTATGGTTTGGGGGTGGTTACCCTGCGGTTTGGTTTATGCGGCACTGGCTGTGGCAGCGACGGTGGGTGATCCAGTTACAGCCTCTCTAGTAATGCTGTCATTCGGGCTGGGGACATTACCAGCTGTGATGAGTGCAGGCTTATTTACGGGTTTGTTGGCGTCCTTAGCTCGTGCAAAACATATGCGAAAAATAGCCGGTGTGTCGATTATTGTAATGGCTTTAATGACATTACTTTTGCCTCATCAGCATACGGTAGAAAAGCATGATATTGAGTTTCATCACATTGAGGATGGGGCGGTAAAATGATTAAAGATATTTTAGGGCAGTCGCCTGAATTGATGCATTTATTGCGAACGTTACCTATGATTGCATTGAGTGATGCGAGTGTTTTGATTCAAGGTGAAACGGGCACTGGCAAGGAATTAATTGCTCAAGCTTTGCATTTTGAAAGTCGGCGAAAAGATCAGCCTTTAGTGACGATAAATTGTGCTGCATTACCTGAAGACAATATTGAATTGGACTTGTTTGGTCAATGCAATGCAACCGGTGAAGTGGTGCATCGTGGCCGATTATTGGCAGCAGAGGGTGGGACAGTATTTTTTGATAATGTTGAATCTTTACCGCAGTCGGTACAGGCAAAGGTGCTCCGTTTTTTAGAGGCGGGTGAGTGCCAGCTACAAGGTTGCCATAAAATACAGATTGTCGATGTTCGGATTATTGCTGCAAGTAGTGCTGATTTACAGCATTTGGCCGATGGGGGGCAGTTTAGGCGTGATTTGTTTTATCGTTTACAGGTCGTGCCGATTAATGTGCCTGCATTGAGAGATCGAGCAGAGGATATCTTAATGCTATTACGGCATTTTGGACGTAGCTTTGCAGGAAGTAACGCTGTCGTTCGCTATAACAAACAAGCTGAACATTGTTTGTTGACTTATGCTTGGCCCGGCAATGTGAGGGAATTAATTAATTTTTGCCAGAGAATGGCCTTGTTGTATCCCGGAAAAGCGATTCAGCCCGATGAGTTATCACCGCAGATGATGCCGGAAGTTGCTGCAGACAACCAAGTGTTTACATTACCGCCGACGGGCATAAAATTGGCGCAGGTTGAGTTGGATTTGATTGAGCAAGCATTGGATATGGCGTCTGGTAACCGTTCTAAAGCAGCGAGATTATTAGGTATCAGCCGTGACACCTTGCTTTATAGGATGCAAAAACACGCGCTCTAGCCTAAAGTAATAGCGAGTTCAACTTATTTTAGGTGGGTTATGAAGCAGTATCTAGCATTGCTACAAGATGTAATGGAGAACGGTGTTGAGAAAGGTGACCGGACGGGAACAGGCACACGTTCTGTTTTGGGCCGACAAGTGCGTTATGACCTTGCAGAAGGATTCCCTTTATTAACAACAAAGAAGTTACACATACGCAGTATTTTGCATGAATTGCTTTGGTTTTT
>JABGUA010000020.1 GCA_018646825.1 Piscirickettsiaceae bacterium | reverse complement strand
TTATGGGCATAATGCTTGAAAGTAACCTCGTTGCTGGCCGTCAAAATCAAGAACCAAATAAAGCACTAGTCTATGGTCAAAGTATCACTGATGCCTGCATGGCATGGCAGAATACCGAACCGCTTTTACACAAATTAGCCACCGCCATTCGCACGCGTAGACAACAGGCTAAAACCTCAATTTAAGGTTTGCAAAAAAAGTACGCATAGCGCCATTTAACCCTTCGAAAAAAACCTAAAATCAGCTATAATCAACGGGGTCAAATAAGCAAGAAACAGTCCCTAGCACCAGCTACGCCCTATTTCCGATTAACTCTGTAGGTTATTGCATGGCAGATTATGCCCTCATTTTAGTGAGCACCATTCTGGTCAATAACATCGTCCTAGTAAAATTCTTGGGCTTATGCCCTTTTATGGGTGTCTCTCGCAAACTTGAGACAGCGTTGGGTATGGGATTGGCAACCACCTTCGTCCTCACCTTATCTTCGATTACAAGCTATCTCGTTAATGAATTCTTATTAGCGCCACTAGACATCGAATTTCTACGAACGATAAGCTTTATCTTTGTGATTGCTGTCGTCGTACAATTCACCGAATTAGTCGTTCATAAAACCAGCCCGATGCTCTATCAAGTCCTTGGTATTTTTCTCCCGCTTATTACAACCAATTGTGCAGTTTTAGGCGTCGCCCTTCTTAACGTTCAGCAAGAAAATGGCTTTATTGAGTCTGCGCTGTACGGCTTTGGTGCCGCCATTGGCTTTTCCGCGGTGTTAATTGTTTTTGCTGCTATGCGTGAGCGCATTGCTGTCTCTGATGTCCCCGTGCCTTTCCAAGGTGCCGCAATCGCCCTCATTACCGCAGGGCTTATGTCGATGGCATTTATGGGCTTTACCGGACTCGTTAAAGTTTAATTATGTTCACTGCCATTATCGCCATCACCTCATTAGCACTGGTCTTCGGGCTCTTATTGGGTTTTGCCGCCATCCGCTTTAAAGTTGAAGGTGACCCCATTGTTGAACAAATCGACAAACTTCTCCCTCAAACTCAATGTGGCCAATGTAGTTTCGCTGGTTGCCGTCCGTATGCACAAGCCATTGCCGAAGGTGAAGTTGATATTAATCGCTGCCCGCCGGGTGGTGAAACCACGATACAAGCCCTAGCCAACTTACTTGAAGTTGAAGTCAAACCACTTGATGATGAATGCGGTATCGAAAAACCAAAAACCTTAGCCGTTATTGATGAAGCACGCTGTATTGGCTGCACACTTTGCATCCAAGCTTGTCCTGTTGATGCCATTCTAGGGGCTGCAAAACAAATGCATACCGTCATTGCCGATGAGTGTACCGGGTGCGACCTCTGCTTACCCCCTTGCCCTGTCGACTGCATTGACATGGTTGAAACACCACTCGATCCTAATTCCTGGCGCTGGCCAGATCCTAGTGAGACCGAATCAAAGCAGGCTAAACAGCCATGATACAACTAGGGTCATTTCCAGGCGGTTTAGTGTTAGAAGGTCAAAAGGAACGCTCGACTCAACTGCCAATTCGTTCAGCTCCCTTAAGCAAAGTGCTCACCTTACCTTTACAACAACATATTGGTAATGCTGCAGTCCCTATTGTAAAAGTAGGAGATACTGTCTTAAAAGGCCAACGCATCGCTAAAGCAGAAGGCCACGTCTCTGTTTGTCTACATGCACCGAGTTCCGGCCAAATCACGGCAATTGATGATCAGCCTATTCCACACCCATCAGGCTTATCTGCACCGTGTATTAGCATTGAAACTGATGGTAAAGATCAATGGACAACCTTAAACCCCATAGCAAACTACAAAGACTGTTCAGAACATGAGTTACGCCAACTGATACGAGATTCGGGAATCGTAGGGCTCGGCGGTGCAGGATTCCCTAGCTTTATTAAGCTCAACCCAGGCATCCATCATCACGTTGACACCTTAATTATTAACGGCGTTGAATGTGAACCTTATATCAGTTGTGATGACATGATTATGCGTGAAAGGGCACAAGGCATACTCGATGGCATTGCCATTATGCGCCATGCTATCAAAGCCAAGCGCTGCATTATCGCCATTGAAGATAATAAGCCCAATGCAATTAATGCCATGCAAACGGCGCTAGAAAAACATAGCGACAGTGACGGTTTAGACATTATCATTGTGCCAACACGTTACCCTGCTGGCAGTGAAAAACAACTCATCCAAGTTATTACAAACAAACAAGTCCCCAATGGCGGCTTACCGATAGATATCGGTATTGTCATGCACAATGTGGGTACTGCCTACGCCATTGCCCGCGCAATCAATTTTGGTGAACCACTTATTTCTCGCATCGTCACCATTACAGGTAATGCTGTCAAAAATGCGGGTAACCTTGATGTTCCTTTCGGCACACCAATTGAAGATTGTCTGACCTTTTGTGAAACGAAATGGCAAATGGGATATCCCATTATTCAGGGCGGCCCAATGATGGGATACCCACTGCCTAGTGCAAACTTACCCATTACCAAAACCGCCAACTGTATCTTAGTCGGTGTTGAACATGCTGCGCCTGCTGAACAAGCTATGCCTTGTATTCGTTGCGGTGACTGCGCGACGGTATGCCCTGTTAGTTTATTACCTCAACAGCTCTATTGGCATGCTAAGGCCAAAGACCTAGAAAAAACCGTTGACTACAATCTATTTGATTGTATTGAATGTGGCTGCTGTAATTATGTCTGTCCAAGCGAAATCCCTTTAGTTCAGTATTTTAAATTCGCTAAGACTGAAACCATGAACCAACAGCAAGAAACCCAAAAATCTGATGCTGCACGAATCCGACATGAAAATAGACAGTCACGTCAAGAACTAGAAAAACAGGAAAAAGCACTGCGCCAACAACAACGCAAAGCCGCATTAGCAGCAAGCCAAGCCGTAAAGAAAGCTGATGAGAATCAATCTTGATGGCCTTGTTTAAACTCACACCACCCTACCTTTCTGGAACAAACCGAGTCACTGACCATATGGTGCTGCTATTGTTAGCACTGATCCCAGCAGTGACCGCACTGACTGTCTTCTTTGGCCCCGGCGTATTAATTAACATCGTGTTAGCGAGTATTGTTGCACTAACCGCCGAAGCCCTGATGCTTAAATGTCGTCACCGGCCTATCAAACCATTCTTAACCGACGGCAGTGCGATCGTTACAGCGGTCTTATTAGCCGTTGCCATACCCCCTCTTGCCCCTTGGTGGTTAACAGTTGTCGGTATCATTTTCGCTATTGTTTTCGCTAAACATTTATATGGTGGCTTGGGCTATAACCCTTTTAATCCAGCAATGGTTGCCTACGTACTGCTGCTGATTTCATTTCCTGTAGAAATGACCCGCTGGTTGCCTGTCGCTGAGCTCAATAATATTGACATCACTTTCACAACTGCTTTTCAAGTCATCTTTACGGAACAAAGCCCCTACCAATTAAGCCTAGATGCAATCTCAGGTGCAACGCCATTGGACAGTATGAAAACCCAAATCGGCTTGCAACAAACACCCCCGCTAATCCAGCAAAACAGTGCTTTTGGTTTGCTCGCAGGCAAAGGCTGGGAATGGGTCAATATTTGGTTTGCAGTTGGGGGGTTATTCTTACTTTATCGTAAAATAATCAGCTGGCATATCCCCGTTGCCATGTTAGCCGGATTGACCACCATTAGCTTAATCACTTGGTTAATAGCACCCGACACCACTGCATCACCCCTTTTTCACTTATTAAGTGGCGGTACCATGATTGGCGCCTTTTTTATCGCCACTGACCCTGTCTCAGCTTCAACCACCCTTAAAGGTCGCCTTATTTATGGTGCAGGCATTGGCCTTCTCACCTATATTATTCGCGTCTGGGGCGGCTATCCAGATGGCATCGCCTTCGCTGTACTATTAATGAATATGCTTGTACCTTTAATTGATGACCTCACTCAGCCACGTGTCTACGGTGCCAAACGCTGATGAACGCAATTCAAAAACACATTCTGGGTATCGGCTTAATGCTTGCTGTTTTTGCAATCGGTTCTAGTGGCCTAGTCGTGATTACTGAAAATGCCACGCGCGACAAAATAGCTGAAAATGAGCGTCAAGCCCTTCTCAACGCTATCAATGTGCTTATCACGGCTAATGAATACAATAACGATATATTATCGGACACGATTGAAATAAAGCCGAATAAACAGCTCTCGACGACAAAGCCCACCACGGTCTATCGTGCAAGGAAAAACGAACAACCTGTTGCAGCTATTTTCACTGTTGTTGCACCCAATGGCTACAACGGTAAAATCAAATTGTTAGTCGGGGTCTATCAAACAGGAACATTAGCTGGTGTTAGAGTGATTAGCCATAAAGAAACCCCCGGATTAGGTGATAAAATTGATGACCGTAAAGCTGATTGGATTAGCCAATTTTCAGGTTTAGGTTTAAATAAGCCTGAACCCTCACAATGGGCCGTCAAAAAAGATGGCGGGCAATTTGATCAGTTCACTGGGGCTACAATTACCCCAAGAGCTGTTATCCAAGCGATTAAAAATGCACTACACTACTTCGAACAAAATCAAACTGACTTGTTTAAAGAACACGATAAAGCACCATCATGACTGAGCAATACCAAACAATTATTCGAGACGGTCTCTGGAAAAATAACCCAGCCTTGGTCCAACTCTTAGGTTTATGCCCTCTCTTGGCCGTCAGTAATACAGTAATCAACGGTTTAGGTCTTGGACTGGCGACCATCCTAACGTTAGTCGCCTCCAATGGCTTAGTCTCACTTTTTCGCAACCATATTCCTGATGAAGCACGTTTACCCGTCTTTGTCATGATCATCGCCTCCATCGTGACAGTCATCGAGTTATCAATGAGTGCTTGGTTTCATGAGCTCTATCTAATCCTGGGCATCTTCATCCCTTTAATCGTTACCAACTGTGCCATTACAGGTCGAGCCGAAGCCTTTGCCGCACGTAATCCTGTTGGGCCTTCTATTATAGATGGCTTAATGATGGGTATTGGTTTCACCGCAATTTTAGTGCTACTTGGTGCAATGCGAGAAGTGATTGGACAAGGTACATTATTCAGTGAAGCCCACCTGATGTTTGGCGAAAACGCACGTTACTTTACTGTCATTGTCATTGATGATTATCGCGGTTTTTTAATGGCCTTACTCCCGCCCGGCGCCTTTATCGGGCTTGGGCTTATAGTGGCATTAAAAAATGTGATCGATGCCAAGCATGCAGCCAACGTTGTGACGCAGGTGTCACCTGTAAACTCGGCCCAGCCTGAAGGTCAGAAGTGAATCAAGCCCAACGTCATGACTTTTTTGCAGCCCTACAGGCGCATACTCCATCGCCAACAACAGAGCTTAATTTTAGCAACCCTTTTGAACTGTTAATTGCCGTTATCTTATCTGCCCAAGCCACAGATATTGGCGTCAATAAAGCCACAGATAAGCTCTACCCTATCGCAAATACACCTGAAGCTATCTTTGCTCTAGGCGTTGAGGGTTTAAAGCAATACATCAAAACCATTGGCCTATTTAATAGCAAAGCGGCCAATGTCATCAAAACCTGTCGCCTACTAATTGATAATCACAACAGCGAAGTCCCAGAAGACCGAGAAGCACTAGAGGCCTTACCCGGCGTTGGCCGAAAAACAGCCAATGTGGTACTCAATACCGTATTCAATCACCCTGTTATTGCAGTTGATACCCACTTATTCCGTTTATCCAACCGAACAGGTCTTGCTAAAGGTAAAACCGTCCGTGCCGTTGAAGATAAGCTAATGAAAGTGGTACCGAAAGAATTTATGCAAGATGCCCATCACTGGCTCATTTTACATGGTCGCTATGTCTGTGTCGCTAGAAAACCACTCTGCCAACAATGCGTTGTCACCCACCTGTGCGATGAATTTCGTCGCCAACAAAAGAAAGTGCAGAAAGACTAATGTTCGGACAAAACCGTCAGCAATTACGCCAGTATTATCATGACGTTTGGCAAAAAGCTCAAAACAATCAAACATTGTCAGCGTTAGAAGCTGGCATCGCCCATGTCATTGAACAACATCCCGAATACCAAACCATCTTCAAGTCTGATAGCAGTCTAGAACAAGAATATTTTGTCGAAGATGGTCAGACCAATCCCTATCTACATATGGGTCTACATATTTCCCTCCATGAGCAAATATCGACTGATAGACCAGCAGGTATCCGAGCACTTTACCCAAAACTCCAAGCAAAATATGGCAGCGCCCATGATGCTGAACATCAAATGATGGAATGTTTAACTGAGTCACTTTGGACTGCACAGCGCAATAACCAGCCGCCTTCTGAGCAAGATTACCTGAATGCAATAAAAGCCTTACTAGTAAATTAAGACCAAACCTCTTATAAAAATAGTATTCCCATCAGCAACATTGCTTATTAAAGAATCCTAGCCCTTGAACTCTGAATACATTGCCCTAACTGAAAAAATAAACAATTGTTGATTTTGGCAATATCTGGCATTCTCCCTGCATATAAACGCAATGATTATCAAAACAGAGTAACCGAGATCTATGTCTGAAAAAATGAAAGCGATTGGCTATCAGATGAACGATGCTGCGCCAACCAGCTTCGAACAGGATATGCCAACCGCCAGAGGCCATGATCTCCTTGTCAAAATTAGCGCAATCGCCGTCAACCCTGTAGACACCAAAGTCAAAGCAAGCATCACTTCACGACTAGAAACACCCAGAATATTAGGGTGGGATGCAATGGGAACTGTTATCGCTGCTGGCGAAAAAACAACGCTACTCAACGTCGGTGACAAAATATTTTATGCTGGTGATATTTCTCGGCCGGGCTGCTACGCAAGTCACCAGCTAGTCGATGAACGCATTACCGCAAAAGCTCCTTTGATTCTTAAACCGGAACAATCTGCCGCAATGCCTCTAGCCAGTATCACAGCCTGGGAGGCACTATTCTCAAGATTAAAAATTTTTCCGCAATA